>NZ_JBJTDY010000141.1:0-5479 GCF_046092605.1 Rhabdaerophilum sp.
GCGTTGATTGGCGGCCGCAGGGCTGTTCGGGCAGGGTCAGGCTGCCACATCAGGAGAGTTCGTTCATGTCGGTTGTCGCGCTGCCGCCTTACGATTCGCTTGTTTGACGCCACGCCGCAAGCGGCGGGCTTTCGGGCGGGAAGATCGTTTCCATCACTCTCTCGGTTGTCGCGCTGCCGCCTTACGATTCATCTTTTTGACGCCACCCCGCAAGCGGCGGATGAAGGCAGATCAATCCAGCCGGAAGTTGCGCTGCGGCTCGCTGGATTTGAGGTCCACCAGAACCGTCTCGCCGCCGATGGCGCGCTGGCCCTCGGTGACGAGCGCGCGCGCATCCGCCGAAACGTAGATATCTGTCCGCGAACCAAAGCGGATGAGGCCGAAGCGCGCGCCGGCGGTGATCTCCTCGCCCTCCTTCACGAAGCAGAGGATGCGCCGCGCGATGAGCCCGGCGATCTGCACGCAGCCGATGAGGCCGGAGGACGATTCGATCACGAGGCTGTTGCGCTCGTTGTCCTTCGAGGCCTTGTCGAGATCGGCGTTGAGAAACAGGCCGGGCGTGTAGACGATCTTACGGATGCGACCCGAAACCGGCGCGCGGTTGATGTGCACGTCGAAGACCGAGAGAAAGATCGAGATCATCAGCATCGGCTGGTCACCAAGGCCCAGTTCGGGCGGCGGCACGGCATGGCCCACGAAGCTCACGCGGCCGTCCGCCGGGGAAACAACGAGCCCTTCCCGCAAAGGCGTCACGCGCTTCGGGTCGCGGAAGAAATAGGCGACGAACAGGGGCAAGAGCCAGAAGATCCAGCCCACACGCGGCAGAAGCCAATCCGCCGCCAGCGCGAGAACAACCGCCCCGGCCACGAAAAGGAAGCCCTCGGGATGGATCGGGGTGATCTGTTTGCGAATGGACGCGACAATCGACATGAACGAACTCTCCTGATGTGGCAGCCTGACCCTGCCCGAACAGCCCTGCGGCCGCCAATCAACGCGCCGCTCCCTAACATGCGGCGGGCGCGCGGGGAAAGGCCTGCCAAGTGCCTTCAGAATTCCTGCAAACCTTTGCCGGGGCACCGTTTTGCCCAATGGTCAAAACCGAAGGATGTGTTAATTTGACGCACAAGGCAAAGAATCCTGCTTCCATCAGTTGAGATCGCAAAAGAAGATTGATGAAAAATATCAAAATATTACGCTGAATCCACCGCAAGAGGCCGGCTTTTCCGCCCGAACGGGGACCCGGAATGGGCTGGCAGGGAGGTTGTCATGGACCATTCGCTTGGCATCGCCTGCATCGGTTACGGTTCCATGCGCATGTTGCGCGCCCATCGCTTTTCTCTCGCTCCGGCCCAGAGCCCGGCCCGCCTCATCCTGGCAGAACCCGATCCCGTCGCGTTCTGCGTGGAGGCCATGAGCCGGGACCACCCCGAATGGGTGGAACGGATCGACCAGGATACACGAACCTTCATCCGCAAGCGCCTGCAGCGCGAGGCAGAGCGCGCTGGACCGATGCATTTGCACTGATTTGGGGCCGTGTTCTGGTGGAAGAGCGGGGCTTATTGCGCATCCACAAGCCCTTTTCTGGCCTGAACGCGGCTTATGCCTGAATCGAGGTGCGCAGGCTCGGCTCCTCGGTTTCCGCCGCACGCTTCAGGGTCTCGCGGGCGAGGTCCACCTCGCGCTGGCGATTCCACATGCCGGCATAGAGGCCGCCCTTCGCGAGCAGCTCCTCATGCGTGCCGCTTTCGGCGATCACGCCCTTGTCAAGCACGATGATCTTGTCGGCATTCACCACCGTCGAGAGCCGATGCGCGATGACCAGCGTGGAGCGCCCGCGCGAGACACGCTCCAGCGCATCCTGGATTTCCTTCTCGGTGTAGCTGTCGAGCGCGGAGGTCGCCTCGTCCAGCACGAGGATCGGCGGCCCCTTGAGAATGGTCCGCGCAATGGCCACGCGCTGCTTTTCACCGCCCGAGAGTTTCAGTCCGCGCTCGCCCACCTGTGATTCGTAGCCTTCCGGCAATTGCCGGATGAACGGATCGATCTGCGCGAGGCTCGCGGCCTTCTCGATCTCCGCCTTGTCGGCGTCATGCCGACCATAGCCGATATTGTAGGCGATGGTGTCGTTGAAGAGCACCGTATCCTGCGGGACAATGCCGATGGAATCCCGCAGGGAAACCTGCGTTACCTCGCGGATATCCTGGCCGTCGATGGTGATGCGTCCCTCGATCACATCGTAGAATCGGAAAAGCAGGCGCGAGAGCGTGGATTTTCCCGCTCCCGAAGGCCCGACAATCGCCACCGTCTGCCCCGGCGGCACCTCGAAGGACACCCCCTTCAGGATCGACCGCTCGGGCACATAGTGGAACTTCACATCCTCGAAGCGGATGCGCCCTTCCTTCACCGTGAGCGGCTTTGCATCCGGGCGATCCTCCACCTCCGCATTCCTGTTCAGGATGTCGAACATCTTCTCGATGTCGATGATCGCCTGCTTGATCTCGCGATAGACCATCCCCATGAAGTTCAGCGGCTGGTAGAGCTGGATCATCAGCGCGTTGATCATCACGAAATGGCCGACGGAGTTCTTGCCGGCCACCACATCGGCAGCGGACATCGCCATGCAGAGCGTCAGCGCGAGCGTGAAGATCACCGCCTGGCCGGTATTGAGAACGGCGAGCGAGGTATAGGTCTTCACCGAGGCGCGCTCATATCGGGCAAGGCTGCGATCATAGCGGCCACGCTCGCGTTCTTCGGCGCCGAAATACTTCACGGTCTCGAAATTCAGGAGTGAATCCACCGCTTTCGCGTTGGCGTCGGTGTCGCTCTCGTTCATGCGGCGGCGGATTTCCATGCGCCATTGCGTGGCCTTCACCGTGAACCAGAGATAGATCACGATCATCACCAGCACGGTGACGACGTAGCGCCAGTCGAACTCGATCGCGAAGACGCCGATCACCAGCGCGAATTCCACGATGGTGGGGATGAGCGTCATCAGCGTCATGCGCGCGAGTTCTTCGATGCCGTCGCGGCCGCGCTCGAGCACGCGGGTCAGCCCGCCGGTCTTGCGCTCGAGATGAAAGCGCAGCGAGAGCCGGTGCATATGCGCGAAGGTGCGCAGCGCCAGTTGGCGCACGGCGTTCATCGCGACCTTCGCGAAAAGGCCTTCGCGCAGCTGCGTGAAGATCACCATCAGGATTCGCACGGCGCCATAGAGCACGGTCGCCAGAACCGGCGCGGCGATGAGCCAGCCAAGGCTGCCGACCTCGTCGCTTCTGCCGCCCGAGGCCGCCACCAGCGCATCCGTCGCCCATTTGAACGTATAGGGCATCATGACCGTGAAGCCCTTGGCGACCAGGATCAGCGCCAGCGACAGGCCGATGGTGCGCTGAAGATCGGGCCGCTCATGCGGCCAGAGGAAGGGCCAGAGCCTGCGGATGGTGGAAAGCAGGGAGGCCTCGCCCTCGTGGGCAGACAAAGACGGGGACGGGCTCGACACGCGACCGAAATCCTGTTCGAAACGGAAGTCCGCAAAGAACCGGCAAACCCGGACCGGACACCAGAAGGGCGACCATTCGCCGCGACTCCTGCAAGATAGGCACGGCGCGCCGGCTTGTCATGCCCCGGAGAAGGATTTTCCCGCTCGCGCCCCTTGCGACTTTGCCGAAAAACGGGCGGAATCAATGCATGGCGATTCGATCCATTTGCGTGTTCTGCGGCTCGGGCAACGGCACCGATCCGCGATTTCTGGCAGCAGCGGAAACGCTCGGCCGCCTCATGGCCGAACACGACCTCGGTTTGGTCTATGGCGGGGGCAGCCACGGCCTGATGGGTGCCGTGGCGCGCTCGGTCCTGCGGCATGGCGGCCATGTCACCGGCATCATTCCGGATTTCCTGAAGGCGCGCGAGATGATGCTCGAAGGCGCACAGGAAATGCACGTCACCCGCAACATGCACGATCGGAAGATGCTGATGTTCGAGAAGGCGGATGCCTTCGTCGCCCTCCCGGGCGGCATCGGCACGCTGGAGGAACTGGTCGAACAGCTCACCTGGAGCCAGCTCGGCCAGCACGAGAAGCCGATTCTGCTTGCAAACATTGCCGGCTTCTGGAAGCCGCTGATGGTTCTCTTCGCCCATATGCGCGAGACGGCGTTCATCCGCGCCGGCCTCGAGGTCCGCTACCAGATCGCGGAGCGCGTGGAAGAGATCATTCCGATGTTGCAGGAAATCGACCAACTGCGTGCAAAGCTCGCCGAATAGACCTTCATGAACAAATCCTTTCGCGCGATCTCTTGATTTCTCATCAATTCAGGCGAATGCTCTGTCCTACTGGTGCATTGAATGGGGATTTCCGCATGCGTTCCAAAGTTTTGATGGCCGCTCTGGCCGGGTGTTCGGTTCTTGCGGCAGGCAGCGCGATGGCGCAGGGCTCGCGGGCGGCGCCGAAGAATGCGAGCGAGGCGCTCGTGGTTAACGGCCGCAGCGTCGCCCTCACCGGGCTCGAAATCACCTCGGCCAAGGGTGAGAAGGTCGGCACGCTGAAGAAGGCGCTGGAGCCAGGCAAGCGGCAAAGCTTCAAGATCCGCCCGCGAAACGGCTGCGTTTTCACCATCTCGGCATCGTTTGCGGATGAGGCGGAATTCGAGCCGACCGAACAGGATCTCTGCATGGACAAGACCATCCGCTTCGTGGATTGAGCCAGGCCTGGCTGCACCGAAAACCGGTTGGGGGGCGTGCTGCGCCCTTCTCACTCCGCCGGCAGCGTGCCCGCCATGTGCATGCGTAGAAGCTTGTAGACCACCGAATCCGTCAATGCCTGGAACGAGGCGTCGATGATGTTCGCGCTCACGCCCACGGTGGTCCAGCTTTCGCCGGTCTCGTCGGTCGAATCGATCAGCACCCGCGTCACGGCATCCGTGCCGCCCTGAAAGATGCGCACCTTGAAATCCGTGAGCTTCAAGCCCTTGATATGGCTCTGGTATCGCCCGAGGTCCTTCCGCAGCGCCTTGTCGAGCGCATTGACAGGGCCATCGCCTTCCGCCGCCGAGATGCGGCTCGTCTCGCCGATCCGCACCTTCACGATGGCCTCGGAGAAGGTGACGAGATCGCCTTTCGCGTTGTAGCGGCGCTCGACATTCACCTTGAAGCGCTCGACCTTGAAGAATTCCGGCACGCGGCCGAGCAGGCGCTGCGCGAGCACATAGAAGCTCGCATCCGCCCCCTCATAGGAATAACCGAGCGCCTCGCGTTCCTTCACCTCGTCAAGAATGCGGTTCACGCGGCTGTCATCCTTGCCGACCATCACGCCGAGGCGTTCGAGTTCCGCCAGCACATTCGAGCGGCCGGCCTGCGTGGAAACGAGCACGAGACGGCGATTGCCCAGCTTTTCCGGCTGCACATGCTCGTAGGTCCTGGGGTCCTTGATCAGCGCTGAAGCGTGGATGCCCGCCTTCGTCGCGAAGGCCGAGGCGCCGACATAGGG
>NZ_JBJTDY010000142.1:0-32837 GCF_046092605.1 Rhabdaerophilum sp.
TTGCAGTTCCTGCCGCAGCGTTTTCGCCATGGCCTTTGCGTCGAGAAACGAACGCATGTGATCCTCCGATCATAAGCCGCGAATGGGAAACGATCAGGGCCCGCCTTGCTGATCCATTCGCGATGTCGGAAGGGATCGATGCTCAAATATGACGCGGATTCACCTTGCCTTTCGGCGCGGGCGGCAGGCTCGCGTCAGCCTCCGTTGAACTCCACCATTGGTGCGGTGCTTTGTCAATCACCTCGCAATCCGATGCCGGGCACCCCACGTAATCGGCTCATGAACCGCAGAAGCTTCCTCAAGGCCCTCGCCGGTGCCGTCGTGGTGGCCGGTGGCGTCACCGCCATTTTCCGGCCCGCACGCGCCAATTCCTATTATTCCGGCCCGGTTTCGGATCATTTCGACGGGCAGAAATTCTTCCTGCCGGGTGGCGATGGCCCGCGCAGCTTCCGCGATTTCCTGCGCTGGCAGCTCGGCGAGAAGGCCGCGGAATGGCCTGCGAGTTTCCCGAGCCCCCATGCCGCCGATATGCCGCCCGCGAAAGTGGAGGGCAAGGCCTTGCGCGTGAGCTTCATCGGCCATGCGAGCTTCCTCATCCAGACCGGCGGGGTGAACATCCTGCTCGATCCGCAGTTTTCCGAACGCGCTTCGCCCGTCGCCTTCGCGGGGCCCAAACGGGTGAATCCGCCGGCCATCGCCTTCGACGATTTGCCGAAGATCGATGTCGTGCTGGTCAGCCACAACCATTACGATCATCTCGATGTGCCGAGCCTGCACGCCCTTTGGGATCGCGACCGCCCGCGCATCCTCACCCCGCTCGGCAATGATGCGATCATCCGCGAGGGACGTGCGGATATCGATGTTGAATCAAAGGATTGGGGCGATCGCGTGGAATTCGCAGCCAGCGTGGCCGTGATTTTCGAGCCCGCGCAGCATTGGTCGGCGCGCGGCATGTTCGACCGCATGCATGCGCTCTGGGCCTCTTTCGTCATCGAAACAGGCGCGGGCAAGATCTGGTTCGCGGGGGATACCGGCTTTGGCGGCGGGCGCGTGTTCCAGGCGATCCGCGAGAAGCACGGGCCGATGGCGCTCGGGCTTCTCCCCATCGGCGCCTATGGCCCGCGCTGGTTCATGCGATACCAGCATGCCGACCCGGAAGATGCCCTGAAGATCTTCGACATTCTCGGCTGCCGACATGCGCTCGGCTATCACTGGGGCACGTTCCAGCTCACCAATGAGCCAATCGAGGAGCCGGCGGAAGAGCTGATGCGGCAACTGCACGCTGCCGGCAGGCCGGCGGAAAGCTTCATTCCTGCCCGGCCGGGGCACGTGTTCCAGAGCGATGCAGCCATCGGGTGAGGGGTTTTCCTCAAGCATCTTGCGCTGATTTTGAAAATCACATAAACATATCTTTATGTCGTTTTCCGTGAGAGTGTCTCGGCGATGATCCGCCCCATCCATGCCGGCCACCAGCCGCTTGATGCCCTGCTCGCTGCCCTTGAGGCGGCGGGCGAGGCGACGCGCCTGCGCATTCTCGCGCTGCTGTCAGAGGCCGAACTCACTGTCACCGAACTCATGACCATTCTTGGCCAGTCGCAGCCGCGCGTCTCGCGTCACCTGAAGCTGCTGGTGGAAGCAGGGTTGATCGATCGCCATCGCGAGGGCGCCTGGGCTTTCTTCCGGCTGGCCGAGCGGGGTGTGGCGAATGTCATCCGCGAGGGGGTGATTGCGGCGCTCGACCCAGCTGATGCCGGCCTCGCGGCCGACCGGCGCCGCCTGGAGGCGGTGCGGGTGGAAAGAAAGGAGCAGGCCGCCGCCTACTTCGCCCGCCACGCTGCCGACTGGAATCGCATCCGCGCCCTGCATGTGCCGGAATCGGCGGTCGAGAAGGCGATGGTCGATGCCCTCGGCGAGCGCGAATACGAGGCGATCCTCGATCTCGGCACCGGCACGGGGCAGATGCTGAAGCTCTTCGGGCCCCGTGCGAGCCGCGCCGTGGGCCTGGATGTCAGCCCGGCCATGCTCGCGGTGGCGCGCGCCAACCTCGACGAGGCGGGCCTGCGCCATGTGCAGTTGCGGCAGGGCGATCTCTATGCGCTGCCGGCGGATCTCGCACGGTTCGATCTCGTGATCCTGCATCAGGTGCTGCATTTCATGGATGATCCGGCCCGCGCCGTGCGCGAGGCCGCGCGCGTGCTCAAGCCCGGCGGGCGGATCGTGATCGTCGATTTCGCGCCACACCACGAAGAGAGCCTGCGCGTGGAACATGCGCATCGCCGCCTTGGCTTCTCGGCCGAGGAGATCGGCGCTTTCCTCGCCGAGAACGGCCTCAACCTGCAGCTTTCGCGCGATATCCGCCCCGAAGCCACGGGCGCACTCACCGTTTCCCTCTGGATTGCCGAGGACAGCGCCCGCGAGGGCGATTTCCCGTTGCCCGGCGATCCGCTTTCCCGTTCGATCATCACCAAGGTTGCCTGAGATGCATGCTGCCCCCGCCCGTTCGAGCCGCCAGACCGAGGCGCCGAAGCCTGGCATTTCCTTCGAGTTCTTTCCGCCGAAGAACGATGCCATGGCCGAAACGCTCTGGGCTTCCGTGCAGCGCCTCGCGCCGCTGAAGCCGGATTTCGTTTCGGTGACCTATGGCGCCGGCGGTTCCACGCGGGAGCGCACGCATGCGACCGTGAAGCGCATCCTCGAAGAAACCGGCCTGAAGCCGGCCTCGCACCTTACCTGCGTGGCCGCCACGAAGACCGAGACCGACGAGATCCTCCGCCAGTACTGGGCCATGGGCGTGCGCCATATCGTGGCCCTGCGCGGTGATCCCGTCACCGGCATCGGCACCACGTTCGAGGCGCATCCGGAAGGCTATCAGGGCTCGCCGGAACTCGTGGCGGGCATCAAGGCGATCGGCGATTTTCACGTGGCGGTGTCGGCCTATCCCGAGAAACACCCGGAGAGCCCCAGCCTCGATTGCGAGATTGACCTTCTGAAGCGGAAGGTGGATGCCGGGGCGGATCGCGCCATCACGCAGTTCTTCTTCGATAACGGCCATTTCTACCGCTACGTGGAGCGCGTGCGGAAGGCGGGAATCGATATCCCGGTCGTGCCCGGCATCCTGCCGGTGCAGAACTTCAGGCAATCCGCGAGCTTTGCCATCAAGTGCGGCACGGATGTGCCGGCCTGGCTCGCCAGGCGCTTCGAGGGGCTGGAGGATGATCCCGAGACGCGCCGCATGGTGGCGGCGGCGGTGGCCGTGGAGCAGGTTTATGATCTGCTCGATAACGGCGTGACCGATTTCCACTTCTACACGATGAACAAGGCGGATCTCGCCTTCGCCATCTGCCACATGCTGGGGCTGAGGGCCGAGCCCGTGGCCGTGGCGGCGTAATCTTTCACGAAGGTTGTTGTCTGATGAGCTTCACTGCCAGGGGTTCCGAAATCCGCGCCGCGCTTGAGGCGGCCGCCCGCGAGCGCATTCTCGTGATCGACGGCGCGATGGGCACGGAGATCCAGAATCTGCGTCTCTCCGAGGAGGATTTCCGGGGCGAGCGCTTCGCGCAGTGGAACCATCCGCTGAAGGGCAACAACGACCTGCTGATCCTCACGCAGCCCGATGCCATCCGCGCGATCCACCTGAGCTATTTAGAGGCGGGTGCGGATATCGTCGAGACGAACACCTTCTCCTGCACCTCGATCGCGCAGGCCGATTACGGCATGCAGGACCTTGCCTATGAGCTGAACAGGGAAGGCGCGCGCCTCGCCCGCGAGGCAGCGGTTCTCGCCGAGCAGAAAGACGGTCGCCGCCGCTTCGTGGCCGGTGCCTGCGGCCCCACCAACCGCACGGCCTCGATCTCGCCGGATGTGAACAATCCGGGCTATCGCGCCGTGACCTTCGACGATCTCGCGTTGGCTTACGGCGAGCAGATCCGCGGCCTGATCGATGGCGGCGCGGAGATCATCCTGATCGAGACGATCTTCGATACGCTGAACGCCAAGGCGGCGGTCTATGCCGCGAAGACCATCTTCGCTGAGACCGGCAACGAATTGCCGATCATGATCTCCGGCACGATCACGGACCTGTCGGGCCGCACGCTTTCGGGCCAGACACCGACGGCCTTCTGGCATTCCCTGCGCCATGCCGAGCCCTTCACGGTGGGGCTCAACTGCGCGCTCGGTGCGAAGGAAATGCGCGCGCATATCGCGGAAATCTCCCGCGTGGCCGATACCTTCATCTGCGCTTATCCGAATGCGGGCCTGCCCAACGAATTCGGCCTTTATGACGAGCGCCCGGAGGCGACGGCCGCGCTCATCGCGGAATTTGCCGATTCCGGCCTCGTGAATGTGGTCGGCGGCTGCTGCGGCACGACGCCGGCGCATATCAAGGCCATGGCTGAGGCCGTGAAGGGCAAGAAGCCGCGTCCCATTCCCAATGTGAAGCCGCTGATGCGCCTTTCGGGCCTCGAACCCTTCACGCTCGACGAGACCATTCCCTTCGTGAATGTCGGCGAACGCACGAACGTCACGGGCTCGGCTAGGTTCCGCAAGCTCATCAAGGACGGCAAGCTTTCCGAAGCGCTTGATGTCGCACGTGATCAGGTGGCCAATGGCGCGCAGATCATCGACGTGAACATGGATGAGGGCCTGCTCGATTCCGAGAAGGCGATGGTGGAGTTCCTGAACCTCGTCGCCGCCGAGCCCGATATCTCCCGCGTGCCGGTGATGGTGGATAGCTCGAAGTTCCACGTCATCGAGGCGGGCCTGAAATGCATTCAGGGCAAGGGGATCGTGAACTCGATCTCGATGAAGGAGGGGGTCGAGAAGTTCAGGGAAGAGGCCCGCAAGGTGCGCGCCTATGGTGCCGCTGTGGTTGTCATGGCCTTCGACGAGAAGGGCCAGGCCGACACCTATCAGCGCAAGGCCGAGATCTGCGCCCGCGCCTACAAGATCCTCACCGAGGAGGCGGGCTTCCCGCCGGAAGACATCATCTTTGATCCGAACGTCTTCGCGGTGGCCACCGGCATCGAGGAGCACAACAATTACGGCGTCGATTTCATAAACGCCACCGAGTTCATCCGGAAGAACCTGCCGCATGCGCATGTCTCGGGCGGTGTCTCGAACCTCTCCTTCTCCTTCCGCGGCAACGAGCCCGTGCGCGAGGCGATGCACTGCGTGTTCCTCTACCATGCGATCCAGGTCGGCATGGATATGGGCATCGTGAATGCGGGCCAGCTCGCGGTCTATGACCAGCTCCCGGCCGAGTTGCGCGAATTGTGCGAAGACGTGGTGCTGAACCGCCGCCCGGATGCCACCGAGCGCCTGCTCGATGCAGCGCCACGCTTCAAGGGCGACGGGCAGGTGACTGCCAAGGGGCAGGATCTCGCCTGGCGTGAATTCCCGGTTGTGAAGCGCCTTGAGCATGCGCTCGTCAACGGCATCAACGAGTTCATCGAAGCGGATACCGAGGAAGCGCGCCAGCAGGCCGAAAAGCCGCTGCACGTCATCGAAGGCCCGCTGATGGCCGGCATGAATGTGGTGGGTGATCTCTTCGGCGCGGGCAAGATGTTCCTGCCGCAGGTAGTGAAATCCGCCCGCGTGATGAAACAGGCCGTGGCCTATCTCCAGCCGTTCCTGGAAGCAGAAAAGCGCGCCTCGGGCCTCACCGAAATGCCCGCGGCCGGCAAGATCCTGATGGCGACCGTGAAGGGCGATGTCCACGATATCGGCAAGAACATCGTGGGCGTGGTTCTCCAGTGCAACAATTACGAGGTGATCGACCTCGGCGTGATGGTGCCGAGCCAGAAGATCCTCGAAACCGCGCGCAAGGAGAAGGTCGATATCATCGGCCTTTCGGGCCTCATCACGCCCAGCCTCGACGAGATGGTGCATGTCGCGGCCGAGATGGAGCGCGAGGGTTTCGATATCCCGCTGCTGATCGGCGGGGCCACCACCAGCCGCGTGCACACGGCGGTGAAGATCTACCCGGCCTACAAGGCGGGGCAGGCGGTCTATGTCACCGATGCCTCCCGCGCGGTGGGTGTCGTCTCCTCGCTGCTTTCGCCCGAGCAGAACGACAATTACGTCTCGACCCTGCGCGCGGAATACGCGAAGGTCGCCGATGCGCATGCGCGCTCCGAGGCCGACAAGCTCCGCCTGCCGCTGGCGAAGGCGCGCGAGAATGCGCTGAAGATCGACTGGAAGGGTTATGAGCCGCCGAAGCCGAACTTCACCGGCACGCGCATTTTCCAGACCTATGATCTCGCGGAGCTTGCGAAATATATAGACTGGACGCCCTTCTTCCAGACCTGGGAGCTGAAGGGCCGCTTCCCGGCCATCCTCGAGGACGAGAAGCAGGGCGAGGCCGCGCGCAACCTCTGGACCGATGCGCAGGCCATGCTGAAGCGCATCATCGACGAGCGCTGGTTCCAGGCGAAGGCCGTCATCGGCTTCTGGCCGGCCAATGCCGTGGGCGATGATGTGCGCCTCTATACCGGCGAGAGCCGCAAGGAGGTGCTCGCCACCTTCCACGGCCTACGCCAGCAACTCTCGAAGCGCGATGGCCGGCCGAATACCTGCCTCTCGGATTTCGTCGCGCCCGAGGGCGTGGCGCCGGATTATCTCGGAGCTTTCGTCGCCACCGCCGGCATCGGCGAGGATCGCATTGCCGACAAGCTCAAGGGCAAGAACGACGATTATTCTTCCATCATGGCGAAGGCCCTGGCCGATCGCCTGGCGGAGGCTTTCGCCGAGCGCATGCATGAGCGCGTGCGCAAGGAATTCTGGGGCTATGGCGCCAACGAGACCTACAAGCCCGAGGAACTCCACGGCGAGCCTTATGACGGCATTCGCCCCGCACCGGGCTATCCGGCCCAGCCGGATCACACCGAAAAGGCGACGCTCTTCCGCCTGCTCGAAGCCGAGCGTCGCATCGGCGTGCAATTGACCGAGAGCTACGCGATGTGGCCGGGCGCTTCCGTCTCGGGCCTCTATTTCAGCCACCCCGAGAGCCATTATTTCGGCGTCGCGAAGGTGGAGCGCGATCAGGTCGAGGATTACGCCGCCCGCAAGGGGATGGATATCCGCGAGGTCGAGCGCTGGCTCGCGCCGATCCTCAACTACGATCCGGCGGCCTATATGGTGGCGGCGGAGTAAGCGCTCCGCCGCGCATCGGTGGAGGATCAGACGCGCGGCAGCGTGACGCGCGGCTGGAAGAGATCCATCTCCATGCCCTTGGCCCTCCGGCGATGCAGGCTCTGCACCAGCTTGCGGAAGAAGGCGTGCATGGCTTCGCGCCGCAGATGCTGCGCGTGGCTGCGATGGAAATCGTAATCGATAGCGCTGCGTTGGGTGTTCATCCTGGGCTCCTGTATGCCCGGGCCCGGAATGGCCTTGGGATGAGCCTGTTGTATTCCTCCCGTTTGGTGAGATAATCAGCGCTCTCTGATTGAGATCGGTGACGTTTTGTCATGAATGAGATGGCGACCTTCATTCGCGTCGTGGAATGCGGCAGCTTCGCGCTCGCCGCCGAAAGCCTGTCTCTCTCGCCCTCCGCCGTGTCGAAAATCATCTCCCGGCTGGAGGATCGCCTGCGGGTGAAGCTTCTCACGCGCACCACGCGCAAGCTGGCGCTCACCGTGGAAGGCGAGCGCTATCTCGAGCATGCGCGCGAGATCCTCGGCGCCATCGAGGCCGCCGAGAGCGAGATTTCCGCCGCTGGGGGCAAGCCGAGCGGCGTCATCCGCGTCAATGTCGGCACGGCGGTGGGCAAGCATCAGCTCGCGCCCATTCTCGGCCGGTTTCTGGCGCTCTATCCGGAGATTTCCGTGGAACTCTCGGTGACCGACCGGCAGATCGACATCATTGCCGAGCAGGCGGATGTCGTGTTGCGCACCGGTGCGCTCAGCGATTCCAGCCTGCAGGCCCGCAAGCTGACGGATAGCCATCGCCTGATCTGTGCGAGCCCGGATTATCTCGCGCGGCATGGCACGCCGCGTGTTCCGGCGGACTTGCTGCAGCACAATTGCCTGCTGATCTCGCGGATGCCCCATCTCGCGCGCTGGCCGTTCCACACGCCGGAGGGCATCAATCACCTGAAGGTGTCGGGCAATCTCGTGGTCGATAATGCCGATATCCTGCGCGACATGGCCGTGCGCGGCCTCGGCATCGTGCGCATCGGCGAGGTGCTCGTGCGCTCGGCACTCACGCGCGGCACATTGGTCTCGCTGCTGGAAGACGTGCATGCGCCGGAGACTTTCCCGACCTGGGCCGTGACGCCGCCGGGTCGGGCGCGGGTGCATCGCATCCGCCTGTTCATCGATTATCTCGCCGAAGCCTTCAAGACTGGGCCTTCCGCCTTTCCGGTCCTGCCCGGCTGAAACGCTTCAGCGTACCAGAAATCCATGCCGCAGCGGGTCATCCGGGTCGATCATCCAATGCGCGAGCCCTGCGAGACGGGCGGTGCCCGAAACCTCCGGGATCACGCCCTCGTACGGGCCGCAACGGGCGGTCGCGATCGCCTTGCCGCGCATCACCGAGCCGATGATCGATTCGTTGATGATCTCCGCTCCAAACGCCAGTTCGCCGCGCGCCACGAGTTGCGCCACGCGCCCCGCCGTGCCCGAACCGGTCGGCGAGCGATCCACCTCCCGATCCGCGAAGATGCAGCAATTGGCCTGTGTCGAGCCGGCATGGCGCGGGGGTCCGTCGATGATCGTGCCATAGATGTGGTTGATCTCGGGGATATCCGGGTGCTGCACGCGGAAGGCGCGGTTTGCCGCCGCCTTCACCTCCGCCCCGAAACGGATGAGCCGCTCCACCTCGTGCTCGCGGATCGCGAGGCCATGCGGCACGCCGCTCGTATAGAAATAGAACGCGCCGCCGAAGGCGATGTCGCCGGCCACGCGGCCGAAGCTCGGGGTTTCCACCGTCACGTCTCGGTGAAGCAGGAAACTCGGCACGTTGAGGAAGCGCACGCCGGTGACGCGGCTCCCGTCCCACCCCACGAAGGCCTCGATGAAGCCGCAGGGCGCGTCGATCCCTACGCGCGTCTCCGGCGATTCCGGCAGCACCCAGCCGAGCTGCACCGCAGCCGTGGCGAGCGCGATGACGCCATGGCCGCAATGGTCGGAATAACCCTCGTTATGGATGAACATCACCCCGAAATCCGCCCCCTCGCTGACGGGGTCGGTGAGGATGCCGCCATACATGTCGGCGTGCCCGCGCGGCTCGAACATGATGGCCTGCCGGAGGTGATCGGCATTGGCCTTGAGCCAGGCGCGGCGATCGACGATGCGGGTGCCCGGCGCGCGGGGGAAGCCGCTGGTGACAATGCGGAAAGGCTCGCCGCCGGTATGCATTTCCACGGTGGAGATGATCTGCTGCATCGTTTCCTCATGCCATGCCGGCCAGTGCGCGCAGGCGCTGGAGCGTCTCGCCATCGGCCACGCCATCCACGCGACCCGGCCGCCAATGCCGCTGGAAGGCGGCAACCACCGCCTCCATGCGCTCATCGAAGACGCCGCTGATCTCGAGGCCGTAGCCGAAATTCGCGAAGAGCGATTGCAGGGCCGCGACCGGCATACCCTCATCGCCGCGGCGATAGGTCGGGCCGCCGGCAGGCGATGATATGGTCGGCCACAGCCCCAGACCCGCCGCGGCCAGCTTCTCCCACGGGAAATTCTCGCCCGGATCGATCTTCCGCCCCGGCGCGATATCCGAATGCGCGAGGATGCGGCTGTCGGGAATGGTCCAGCGTGACTTGATGTCGCCGACGAGGCGGATGACGGCCTCGATCTGCCTTTCCGGGAAGGGCGGTCCCGGGGGCGGGTAGGGGTTGGGCTTCACGCCTTCCGGCAGGGGCAGGGGATGGCCATTCGCGCCAAAACCCCGACCGGGATCATGACCGGGATGGGCGATCTCGATGCCGATGGAGGCGGAATTCATATCCGTTTCGCCGCGCCAAGAACCACGACCCGCGTGCCAGGCGCGACGGCTCTCCGGCACGAGCTGGAAGATGCGGCCATCCTCGAACACGAAGTAATGCGCCGAGACCTCCGCGACGGGGTTGCAAAGCCAGAGCAGAGCCGAACTCGCATCCGCCATGCCGGTATAATGCAGGATGATGCTGTCCGGCGCGCGTGGCTCTCCGCCGCGCCCGCCCATCCGTGCGCCATGGTTCGGCGAGGGGAAGAGCCGCGTCACATGCGGGATGTCGGGCTTGGGTTCGGGCGGCATATCGGTCATGGTCGGATCATGACGGAGGCTCGGAGAGAACGCGACTCCCGGCAAGAGCCTTCTGAACGAAAAATGGCGGGGTTGCCCCCGCCATCCGGCTGTCCTTGCGGTTCGCCCGCGCTCAGTAGCTGCGCCAGCGGGTGCAATAGGCCTCGCCATAGGCATTGTAGCGCACGCGCACGCAACGGCTGCGCGGGCGGGTGGCATCCGCGATCACCGCGCCGCCGACAGCACCGATGGCCGCGCCAGCGAGTGCGCCGCTGCCACGCCCGGTTGCCAGACCGCCGACCAGGGCGCCAGCGCCCGCGCCGAGCAATGCGCCGGAGGCTGCACGCTCTTCCCGCGGGGTGCAGGCCCCCATCACCAGACCAAGCGCTGCAACGCCCGCAATCAACGTCAGCTTCTTCATGAGGAGACCTCCCTGTGGATTGAAATCGGTTTGAGGTTTTCGCACGGCTTCTCCCGTTGCTCAACCCCCCTGAGGATGGTTGACCTCGATCATCCGCCGGCCTATCCCTCGTTTCGCCAGTCGGCCGGGCGGCCGCGATGTTTCCCGCATCGAGGAAAGTCCGGGCTCCACGGAGAAACGGTGGCGGCTAACGGCCGCCGGGGGCGACCCCAGGGAAAGTGCCACAGAGAACGAACCGCCGATCGGCCTTCGGGCAGAGGCAAGGGTGAAAAGGTGCGGTAAAAGCGCACCGCGGCTCCGGCAACGGCGCTGGCAGGGCAAACCCCACCGGGAGCAAGATCGAATAGGGATGGCGCGCCCCAAAAAGGGCAGGGCTCTCCGGCCCGAGCCATCCGGGTTGATTGCTTGAGGCGCGGCGCGAGCCGTGACCCAGAGGAATGGCCGCCACGCCGGGGCAACCCGGCCCTACAGAACCCGGCTTACAGGCCGGCTGGTGATTTTCTTCGGCTTGACCATGCCGGTCCCGCAAAGCCAAATGGTGGCATTGAGGAGAATCCATGGGCAACCGGCTCTATTGCGGCGACAATCTCGATATCCTGCGCCAGCATATCCGGGATGAGAGCGTCGATCTGATCTATCTTGATCCGCCCTTCAACTCGAATGCCACCTACAATGTGCTGTTCAAGGCGCCGGGCGGCGAGCAATCGCAATCCCAGATCGAGGCCTTCGACGATACCTGGCATTGGGGCGAGCCGGCCGAGCGCGCCTTCGACGCGGTAATGACCTCCGGCAATACCGATGCCGCCGAAATGCTGCGCGCCATGCGTGGATTCCTCAAGGAAAACGACATGATGGCCTATCTCGCCATGATGGCCGTGCGCCTGCTGGAACTCCATCGCGTGCTCAAGCCCACGGGCAGCCTTTACCTCCATTGCGACCCCACCGCGAGCCATTACCTCAAGATTCTGCTCGATGCGGTGTTTGGAAGTCTTAACTTCCGGAATGAAATCGTCTGGAAACGTCAGTCTGCCCATAGTGATGCAAAGAATAAGTTTTCAGATATTTCGGATTCAATCCTTTTTTATGTTAAGACGAAACTATCTAAATTTGCGCCGCAATTTCGCGCTCACGATGCTCAATACCTTGAGAAATTTTATAGATTTGACGATGCTGATGGTCGTGGCCGGTATCGTTTGGGCGATATGGCAAGCCCTAATCCTCGTCCAAATATGATGTATGAGTGGCGTGGTTTTTCGTTTCCTGCGAAAGGCTGGCGTTTTCAGTTGGAGACGATGCAGCGCCTCCATTCCGAGGGTCGGATTTGGTATCCTAAGCAGGCCGATGGCAGCGATGACACAAGTAAACGGCCAGCCCTCAAACGCTATTTGGCTGAACAAGAAGGTTCAATTGTAACAAGTGTATGGGACGATATTCATCCCCTTCATAGTGCTCACCAAGAACGCCTCGGCTATCCCACCCAAAAACCCCTTGCGCTGCTAGAACGCATTCTCGCCGCTTCCTCCAACGAGGGCGATGTTGTGCTCGACCCGTTCTGCGGCTGCGGCACCACGGTGCATGCCGCCGAGAAGATGGGCCGCCGCTGGATCGGCATCGACATCACCCATCTCGCCATCGGGCTCATCCAGAAGCGTCTCATCGAAGCGTTTCCGCGCGTGCAATTCGAGGTGGAGGGCGTGCCGAAGGATGTGGGGGCGGCCGAAGCCCTCGCCGAGGCCGACAAGCACCAGTTCCAGCTCTGGGCCTGCTCGATGGTCGAGGCCGTGCCCTTCAAGGGCGGGCGCAAGGGCGCGGATGGCGGGGTCGACGGCTACATCTATTTCAAGCCCGACGGGAAGACGAGCGAGAAGGCGATCGTTTCCGTGAAGGGCGGAAAGAATGTCGGCGTCGGCATGGTGCGCGATCTCATCGCCACCATCGAACGCGAGCGCGCCAAGGTGGGCATCATCCTCACCCTCACCGAACCCACCCGCGAGATGAAAAAGGAAGCCGCCACCGCCGGCCTCTACAAGACCGAGATGCTCGGCGATTTTCCGCGCATCCAGATTCTGACCGTGCAGGATTTGTTCGACGGCGATCGCCCGCGCCTGCCGTGGATTGACCCCACGGTGTTCAAGAAGGCCAAGCGCGAGAGAACCGAGAAGCAGGGCGACCTCTTCTAACTCTCCCCGTCCCCTCAACCCTGCGTCAAGCTTACCCAAACCTTTCCTTAACGCCTTCATGGTGAGGTGCAGGTTGAAGGTGCGGGCAGGCGGCTCGTGCCCGTGTTTCGCGTTGACGCCCAAGTTTTCCCATGCTAGCCCATTTCTGCCCAAGAACTGATGGCGACGGGTGGCGCATCGAAGCTGCGCTTCCGGCAACCGAGGTGGCGTGCGGGCCCGCTTGTGGCGGGGCGTTGGCGGATGGGGCGTTTTCTCTCGACCTTTCAGGCACGGCTCGATTCCAAGGGCCGGGTATCGCTTCCGGCGGCCTTCCGGGCCGTGCTGGAAGCGGATGGGCATCCGGGAGTGTTCCTGCATCCAGCGCTCGAACAACCGGCGATCGAGGCGGGCGGCAACCGGCTGCTCGAGGAGATCGACGGGTTGATCGGGCGGTTTTCCCCCTATTCGGAAGCGCGGGACGGAATCGCGACCGTGCTTCTGGGGCAGGCGGAGATCGTGAAGCTCGATCCGGAAGGGCGGCTCGTGCTGCCCGAGCGTCTGAAGGCGCATGCGGGGATTTCCGCGAGCCTCGTCTTCGTGGGGCTGGGGGAGAAGTTCCGCATCTGGGCGCCGGAGAAGTTTGCCGCGCATCTCGAGGAGGCAACCTCGAATGTGCGCGCCGTGCGGGCCGGTCTTTCCCGAAACGGGTAACCGGAGGGGGCACGAACGAGACGGGCGACATGAGCGGGCGCGGCGGGGGCAACCCGGCCGATGGCGGACCCGCCCCTCATGTCCCCGTGCTCCTCGCCGAGGTGCTCGCGGCGCTGAAGCCGCAGGATGGCGAAACCTATCTCGATGGAACCTTCGGTGCCGGTGGCTATGCGCGCGGCATTCTGGGCACCGCGGATTGCAAGGTGATCGCGCTCGACCGCGACCCCAATGCCATCCGTGACGGGCAGGCGATGCTGGCCGAATTCGCCGGTCGCCTGACGCTGATCGAGAAGCCTTTCTCCGGGATGGAGGAGGCGGTGGCGGAAGTCGGGATCAGGGGCCTCGATGGCATCGTGCTGGATATCGGTGTCTCCTCGATGCAGCTCGACCAGGCGGAGCGTGGCTTCTCCTTCCGTTTCGCCGGCCCGCTGGACATGCGCATGGCGCAAGAGGGAGAGAGCGCGGCCGACCTCGTGAACACCCGATCCGAGGCCGAACTCGCGGATATCTTCTACCATTACGGCGAGGAGCGTTTGGCGCGTGTCATCGCGCGGGCCATCGTGCATGACCGGAAGGAAAAGCCCTTCGCGACCACAAGAGACCTCGCCGATCTCATCGGGCGGATCGTGCGCTCCAAGCCGGGGGATTTCCACCCGGCGACCCGCAGCTTCCAGGCCTTGCGCATCGCGGTGAACGACGAACTCAACGAACTGGCCTCTGCGCTTCACGCGGCGGAGCGGTTGCTTAAGCCCGGCGGGCGGCTGGTGGTCGTGTCATTCCACAGCCTCGAGGATCGCATCGTGAAGGTGTTCCTCGCCGCGCGCTCGGGTCGCGGCGGCGGTTCGCGCCACGCTCCGGTGCAGGGCGTTGAAGCGCCGACCTTCCGGCTGGAGACGCGCGGCGCCATCACCGCGACCGATGAGGAATGCCGCGCCAATCCCCGCGCGCGCTCGGCGAAAATGCGGGCGGGCATCCGCACGGATGCGCCGGCGCTTCGGGTGGAAGCGCAGGTGATCGAACTCGCCCGCCTGCCCGAACAGCCGGCCCGCAAGGGAGGCCGGCGCCGATGATGCGGACCTTCAACATCCTCGCCATCGCGACGCTGATCGGCTCGGCGACAGCCGCCTATTCGGTGAAATACGAGACCATTCTCGTGGCGGAGAAGCTCAGGAAGCGGCAGGCCGAGCTAATGCGCGAGAAGGATGCGATCGCGGTCCTGCAGGCGGAATGGCAGATTCTCAACCGGCCAACCCGGCTTCAGGCGCTCGCACCACCGGAAGCGGGCATGCAGCAGCTTTCCGCCCGGCAGATCGTGCGCGCCAGTGATGTGCCGCAGCGCGGGGCGGAGGTCGATCCGCTCGAGAGCATGCTCACCGGTTCGGTCGATGCGAAGCCGGCCACAACGCCGGTCAAGACGCAAGCCCGGCCGGCGACCACGCCTTCGACCGTGAGCCGCCCCGGTGCGCCTCGCCCGGCGACCACGCCGCAGAAGAACGTCAACGCGCCCGCGCGTCCGGCCTCCGGCGCACCGCTGGCCCTGAGGCCGCCTGCGCCGTCAGGCAATGTCCGCGACCTGCCGCGCGCCGAAGCCCTCTCGGCCCCGGTTCCGCGCCGCAACATCCCGCCAACACCACGCTGAGAGGGGTCGCGAACACGTCATGCGTCTCATCTTTCCCCTTCCGAAGCTGAAGCTCCCGCGCCTCGCGCTGTCACTCCCGAGGCTGCCGCGTTTTCGCGGGCGCATGGCCATGGCTGATTCCGGGCCGGAAGGGCCGCGCATCGGGTTGATCCGCAATCTGTTCACCCTGCGTGGCGAAAAGCTGCCGGCACGCCTCATTCTCGCGGCGCTGGCTTTCGGCGGGCTCTATATCGCGCTGGCCGCGCGCATCGTGCACCTGCAGGTGAGGACCGACGAACCGGCCACCGCGAGCCGGATGGCCGGCTCCTCCATCATGACTGCGCGACCGCAAATCGTGGATCGCAACGGCTTCGTGATGGCGACGGATGTGAAGACGGTGTCGGTCTATGCCGATCCGCGCAAGGTGATCGACAAGGACGAGGCGGCTGAGCTGCTCAACGCCGTCTTTCCCGAACTCGACGGGAATGAACTGCGGGACCGGCTTGCACGCCGGAATGCCTTCGTCTGGATCAAGCGCGAGATCACGCCGAGGCAGCAGCAGGATGTGCATCGCCTGGGCATTCCGGGCATTGGCTTCCTGCCGGAGAACAAGCGTGTCTATCCGGCCGTCCAGGTCGGCGCGCATGTGATCGGCTCGGCCAATATCGACAACCAGGGCATTGCCGGAATCGAGAAATACATTGACGGGCAGGGCCTGAATGATCTGCGCGGCGCAGGTCTCGGGCTCAATGCGGCGGATCTGAAGCCTGTCGAACTGGCGCTCGATGTGCGTGTCACCCATGCCGTGCGCGAGGAGCTGCGTGCCGCGGTGCAGAAGTTCAAGGCCGATGCCGGCGCGGCGCTGGTGCTCGACGTTGATACGGGCGAGATCATCACGCATGTCAGCCTGCCGGATTTCGACCCGAACAGCCCGGCCGAAGCGCTGAAGCCCGAGCATGTGAACCGCCTGCAGGTCGGACGCTACGAGATGGGCTCGACCTTCAAGGCGCTGACAACCGCCATGGCGCTTGATTCCGGCAAGGTGAAGCTCACGAGCGTCTTCGATGCGAGACAGCCCTTGCGCTATGGCCGCTTCCGCATCGGCGATTACAAGGGCAAGAACCGGCCGCTCTCGGTGCCGGAGATCTTCATCTACTCGTCCAATATCGGCACGGCGCGCATGGCGCTCGCGGTCGGTGTGGAGGGCCACAAGGCGTTCCTCAAGAAGATGGGACAGCTCGATCGGCCGCGCACCGAACTCGCCGAGGGGCTTGATCCGCTGGTGCCCGCGCGCTGGGGTGAACTCAACACCATGACGATCTCGTTCGGCCACGGCCTCGCCGTCGCCCCGCTGACGGCGGCGATTGCGACCGCAGCCCTGGTGAATGGCGGCAGGTTCATTCCCGCAACCTATCTCAAGCGGACACCGGAAGAGGCCGCGAAGCTCGCGACACAAGTCATCAAGCCCGAAACGAGCCAGATGATGCGCTATGTGATGCGCCTCAATGCCGAGAAGGGTTCCGCCTCGCGCGCGGACATTCCCGGATACTATGTGGGCGGCAAGACGGGCACCTCGGAGAAGGTGGTGCGCGGGCGCTATTCCAAGAACAAGGTGCTCACCACCTTCATGGCTGTGATGCCCTCCGACAAGCCGCGATACCTCGTGATGACGATGCTCGACGAGCCGAAGGGCTTGCCCGAGACGCATGGCTATGCCACCTCCGGCTGGAATGCGGCGCCGACCACCGGGCGGATCATCGAGCGCATCGGTCCGATGCTCAACATCGAGCCGCGTTTCGAGCTGCCGCAGTCGCCGTTCCCGCATGTCGCGCGGCTGGGCGTGGCGCAGGTCCGTTGAAGCGTTTTCAGGATGAGGGGCGAACATGGCGAACGCGGAGGCGGGGGAACCGACGATCGGCGGCCTCGCGCGGGCCCTGGGGCAGGATGCTCCCAACCATGATGCCGTGCCGCTGCTGGGGCTTGTCGCCGACAGCCGCAAGGTGAAGCCCGGCTACGCCTTCTTCGCCATTCCCGGCAACAAGACCGATGGCGCGGCCTTCATGCCTGCCGCCTCGGAAGCGGGAGCCACGTTGATCGTCGGCGAAATTCCCCGCCCGCCTGACCTCTCGCTGACGGCCCATTACCTCTGCGTGAAGAATGCCCGGAAGGCGCTCTCCATGGCGGCGCGCTATGTGCATCCGCGGCAGCCGGAGACCGTGGTGGCGGTGACCGGCACTGCGGGCAAGACTTCGGTTGCCGAATTCACCCGGCAGATCTTTGCGCGTCTCGGTCACAGGGCGGGAAGCCTTGGCACACTCGGTTTCATCGGCCCAGACGGCCCGGAATATGGCGCGCTGACGACGCCCGACCCGGTGACCCTCCATGCTCGGCTCGACGCCATGGCCAAGGCCGGCGTGACGCATCTCGCGATGGAAGCCTCCAGCCATGGCCTCGATCAATATCGGCTCGACAGCGTGAAGTTGAAGGCTGCGGCCTTCACCAATCTTGGGCGCGATCACCTCGATTATCACCAGGACATCGAGCATTACTTCGCCGCCAAGCTGCGGCTCTTTCAGGAATTGCTGCCGAAAGGCGCGCCGGCCATCGTCAATTTCGATGGGGATCGCGGGGCCGAGGCGGCGGTCGCTGCCGGCTTCGCGGGCCGTTCGGTTTTCACCCTGGGCAAGCGCGGTGAGGGTATACGGCTCGACCGGCTGGCATCTTCCGGTTTCGGGCAGGATCTGGAACTCACCCATCAGGGTGAGAGACATGCGGTGCATCTGCCGCTGATCGGCGGTTTTCAGGCGCAGAACGCGCTGGTCGCAGCCGGTTTCGCGCTGGTCCTGGGCGAGAAACCCGAGGCCGTGTTCGCGGCATTGGAACACCTCAAAGGGGTGCCGGGCCGCCTGGAGAAGGTGGGCGAGTATCATGGTGCCCCGGTCTTCGTGGATTACGCTCACAAGCCCGAGGCGCTCGCACATGCAATCAATGCGCTTCGCCCGGCCGTGCGAGGCAAGCTGATTGTGATCTTCGGCTGCGGGGGCGACCGTGACCCCGGCAAGCGGCCGATCATGGGGGCGATTGCGAGCCAGCGGGCCGATCTCGTGATTGTCACGGATGACAATCCGCGCACGGAAAACCCTGCCGCCATCCGGCAGGCGGTGCTGGCCGGGGTGCCGGATGGTATCGAGATCGGCGATCGCGCCCAGGCCATCCGCGAGGGCATCCGCTACCTTGCCGAAGGCGATGCCCTGCTGATTGCAGGCAAGGGCCATGAAACCGGCCAGATTGTCGGCTCGGAGGTTTTGCCCTTCTCCGATCACGAGGTCGCGCGGGGCGTGATCGAGGAGCTTTCACGATGAACGGGTTGAGCCTCCCGCTCTGGCGGGCGGATGAGCTTGCAGATGTGCTGGGCGGGGAGGCGCGCGGGCCGGTCGGCGACGTCACATCCGTTTCGATCGATACGCGCACGCTGGAACAGGACGCGCTGTTCTTCGCCATCAAGGGTGAGGTGCGAGACGGGCATGATTTTGTGCAGGCCGCGCTGGAAAAGGGAGCCGCCGCCGCCGTGGTGGATCGCGCCCATGCCGATGCCTTTGATAGCGATGCCCGGCTGATCGTGGTGGATGACGTGCTCGCGAGCCTCGAGCGCATGGGCCAGCATCGCCGGGCCGAGGTGACGGGTCGGATGGTGGCAGTTACCGGTTCGGTGGGCAAGACCTCCACCAAGGAGATGTTGCGCACCGTGTTTTCGCGGCAGGGCTCCACCCATGCCTCGGTCGCCTCCTACAACAACCATTGGGGCGTGCCGCTCACCTTGTCGCGCATGCCGCGCGGCATCGCCTATGGTGTGTTCGAGATCGGCATGTCGAACCCGTTCGAGATTCTGCCGCTCACATCGATGGTGCGCCCGGAAGTGGCGATCATCACCACGGTCGAGCCCGTGCATCTCGCGCAGTTCCGCTCGATCCATGGCATCGCGGATGCGAAGGGCGAGATCTTCTCCGGCCTCGAACCGGGTGGCGTTGCGATCATCAATGCGGACAACCCGCATGCGGCGCGCCTCGCTGCCCATGCCGGCGCAAGCCGGGCCGGGCGCATCATCCGCTTCGGTTCGGGCGAGGGGGCCGATATTCGCCTCACCCATATCCATCTCGACCCGGATTTTTCCACCGTCTCGGCCGAGGTGTTCGGCATGCCGGTGACCTATCGGCTTGGCGCGCCGGGCCGGCATCTCGCGATGAACTCGCTTGCCGTGCTCGCCGCCGTGCACGCGACTGGAGCCGACCTCGCGCTCGCGGCTCTGTCGCTGCAGGATTTCACCACGGTGGAGGGGCGGGGAAGACGCGTCTCGCTCGAAACAGGGGCGGGAACCTTCACGCTGATCGACGAGAGCTACAACGCGAACCCCTCCTCCATGCGGGCGGCGCTCGCGGTCACCGGTTCCATGCCGCGGGGCCTGCGCGGGCGGCGCATCGCCGTGATGGGCGACATGCTGGAACTGGGCCCGGAAGGTCCGAACCTGCATGCCGGCCTCGCGGAAGCCGTGATCGCGCAGGATATCGACCTTGTTTTCGCCTGTGGGCCATTGATGAAGAGCCTCTGGCGGGCCTTGCCAGCCGAGCGTCGCGGCGCCTATGCCGAGAATTCGGAAGCGCTCGAAGCGGCGGTGCTCGCGAGCCTCATGCCGGGTGACGTGGTGATGGTGAAGGGCTCGCTCGGGAGCCGCATGGGCCGTATGGTGAAGGCGATCAGGGATCGCTACCCCGCGAAGCCGATGGCCGAGGGCGAAGAGGCCTGAGAGGGGACGGAAGGGAATGTTGTTCTGGCTTTCGGAGTTCAGCGCCAGCTTCAATGTGCTGAACGTTTTCCGCTACCTCACCTTCCGCGCGGGCGCGGCGACCGTGACGGCCCTGTTCTTCGTGCTGTTCTTCGGGCCGGCGATCATCAACATGCTGCGCCTGAAGCAGGGCAAGGGCCAGCCGATCCGCGAGGACGGGCCGGAAACACATCTTCTGAAGCGCGGCACGCCCACCATGGGCGGGCTGATGATCCTCGCAGGGTTCCTCTTCTCGACGCTTCTGTGGACGAACCTCAACAACCCTTATGTCTGGTGCGTGCTGGGCGTGACCCTCGGCTTCGGGCTGATCGGCTTCTACGACGATTACCTCAAGGTGACGAAGCAATCGCACAAGGGCTTCTCCGGCCGTTCGCGCCTCGCGATCGAGGCGATGGTCGCGGGCACCGCCTGCTATGCCATGAGCCTCTATTTCCCCGCGGCGCTGGCCACGAAGCTGGCGATCCCGATCTTCAAGGACGTGCTGATCGATCTCGGTATGTTCTTCATCGTCTTCGGCATGGTCGTGATCGTCGGGGCGGGCAATGCCGTGAACCTCACGGATGGCCTCGATGGGCTCGCGATCGTGCCGGTGATGATCGCCGCCGCGACTTTCGGCTTCATCGCCTATCTTGCGGGCAACGCGATCTTCGCGAATTACCTGCAGATCCATTTCGTGCCGGGCGTGGGTGAACTTTCCGTGCTGCTCGGCGCGGTGATCGGCGCAGGCCTTGGCTTCCTGTGGTTCAATGCGCCGCCGGCGCAGGTCTTCATGGGCGATACGGGCAGCCTCGCGCTCGGCGGGCTTCTGGGCTCGGTCGCGGTGGCGACGAAGCACGAGATCGTCTTCGCGATTGTCGGCGGCCTCTTCGTGCTCGAGGCGATGAGCGTCATCATCCAGGTCGCCTCGTTCAAGCTCACGGGCAAACGCGTCTTCCGCATGGCGCCGATCCACCACCATTACGAGAAGAAGGGCTGGAAGGAGCCGCAGGTCGTCATCCGCTTCTGGATCATCGCGGTGGTGCTGGCGCTGCTCGGCCTGGCGACATTGAAGCTGCGCTGATCGCCTGATCGGGATCGTGGCGATTTCCTGCGCCATTCGCTAAGTCTTCCACGGACAGGAAGGAGAGACGCATGATCCCGGTCGAAACCTATCGCAACCGCAGGGTCGCGCTTTTCGGCCTCGGCGGTTCCGGCATGGCCACCGCCAAGGCGCTGGTCGCGGGCGGGGCGGATGTGACCGTCTGGGACGATTCACCCGCGGCGGTCGAAAAGGCACGCGCAGCGGGGCTGCATGCCGCGGATCTGCGCGAACTCGACTGGAAAGGCGTTTCGGCCCTCGTGCTCTCGCCCGGCGTGCCGCTGACTCATCCCGAGCCGCATTGGAGCGTGAAGCTCGCGCATGTGTTTTCCGTGCCTGTGATCGGCGACGTCGATCTCTTCTTCCGCGAGCGGGCCCGGCGCGCGCCGGATTCCCTCGTGGTCTGCATCACCGGCACGAACGGGAAATCCACCACCACGGCCTTGGTTGCGCATCTGCTGCGGGAAGCCGGGTTCGATGCGCAGATGGGTGGGAATATCGGCACTCCGGTGCTGGAACTTGCGCCGCCGGAGGCGAATGCACCCCGCCGCGTGCATGTGCTGGAGGTGTCCTCCTACCAGATCGATCTTGCGCCGGCGATTACCCCGACCATCGGCATCCATCTCAATCTCTCGCCGGATCATATCGACCGGCACGGCAGCTTCGATCATTACGCGGCCGTGAAGGAGCGGATGATCGCGCCCTCGCAGATCGCCATTGTGGGGATCGATGATCCGGCCTCGGAAGCGATCGCCATGCGCCATGCGCGGGCGGGTGGACGCACGGTGACGATTTCGGTTGTGGCGAAGCATGGGGCCTCGATCCATGTCGCGGGTCGCTTCATCACAAACAACCAGGGCGAGACGCTGGCCGATCTGGCGGGAATCGGCTCCCTGCGCGGCTCCCATAACGGGCAGAACGCGGCGGCGGCTCTGGCGGCCTGCCTGCAGCTCTCCGTGCCGCGCGACATCATCCAGAAGGGCCTCACGACCTTCCCCGGCCTCGCGCATCGCATGGAGCAGATCGGCCGGGTGGGGCGTGCGCTGGTCATCAACGATTCCAAGGCCACCAACGCCGATTCGACCGGGAAGGCGCTGCTTGCTTTCGAGAACGGCCTGTTCTGGATCTGCGGCGGCAAGGCGAAAGCGGGGGGCATCGCCGATCTCGCGCCGCTGTTCCCGCGCGTGGCCAAGGCCTATCTCATCGGTGACGCGGCCGAGAGCTTTGCCGGGACATTGGGCACCGCCGTGCCGCATGTTCTGTCCGGTACGCTCGAAGCGGCCGTGAAACAGGCCGCCGAGGATGCAAATCGGAGCAATTTTGCAGAACCGGTAATCCTTCTTTCACCCTCTTGCGCATCATTTGACCAGTTTCCGAATTTCGAGGTGCGGGGACAAATCTTCCGCGACCTCGTTTCGGCATTGCCGGGTTTCCGGCCCCTTTGAGCGGCGGCGCGTCCTGCGAAGGCTGCCGGAACAGGGGCGGCGCGAGGAGGGGGGGGTCGGGATGGTCAGCCGCGCGGAGCGCACGCCCTTCGGCGAATGGTGGTGGACCATCGATCGCTGGCTGCTCTTCTCTTTCGCCACCCTGATGGTGGCGGGAATTCTGTTCGGCCTTGCGGCTTATCCGCCGGTTGCGAACAAGCTCGGGCTCTCCACCTTCCACTTCGTGAACCGCCAGGCGATCTTCCTCGTCGCGGCGAGCCTTCTGATGGTGGGAACCTCGTTTCTCTCTCCCCGCCTTGTGCGGCGCCTGGCGCTGATCCTCTTCATGATCGGCCTTGGCCTCGTCATCGCCACGCTGTTCATCGGCACGGAGATCAAGGGCGCGAAGCGTTGGATCTTCATTGGCGGCTTCAACCTCCAGCCGTCGGAAATCGTGAAGCCGGCTTTCGTGGTGATGAGCGCCTGGGCCTTCTCGCAGGCGATGGAGCGGAAGGATCTGGCCATCCTGCCGCTGGTCATCGCCTTCTGCCTGTTGCTGTCGGTCACCGTGCCGCTGATCCGCCAGCCCGATCTCGGGCAGACCATCCTTGTCTCGGCGGTGTGGTCGGCGATGTTCTTCCTCACGGGCCTGCACATCCTCTGGGTACTCGGCCTGATGGGGCTTGGCGGGCTGGGGCTCTTCTTCGCCTACCGTTTCCTCGAACACGCGACCGACCGCATCAACCGCTTCCTGAACAAGGGCGATGCGGATACCTTCAATACCGACCAGGCGCTGGAAAGCTTCTTCCAGGGGGGCTGGTTCGGGCGTGGGCCCGGCGAGGGCACGGTGAAGCGCAGCCTGCCCGAGAGCCATACGGACTTTCTCTTCGCGGTGATCGGCGAGGAATATGGCGCGATCGTCTGCCTGATGGTGGTTGCCCTTTTTGCCTTCATTGTCATTCGCGGGCTCATCCTCGCCCGGGAGAATACCGATCCATTCAGCCGCGTCGCGGCGGCGGGTCTGGTGATGCTCTTCGGCCTGCAAAGCTTCATCAACATGGCCGTGAACCTGAACCTCATTCCGCCCAAGGGCATGACGCTGCCGTGCCTCTCCTATGGCGGCTCCTCGCTGCTCTCGGTGGGGCTGGCAGCGGGAATGCTGCTCGCCGTGACGCGCCGACGGCCTAAATCCAGCCTCATTGAGCGCCATCAATCCTATGGCGCGTCCGCATCCGGGGAGCCTGCCCATGCCTGAGGAAAAGCCCCTCATCCTGCTGGCGGCCGGTGGTACCGGCGGGCATCTCTTCCCGGCGGAGGCTCTGGCGATCGAACTCGTCAATCGCGGCTGCCGCACGGCGCTGGTGACGGATGAACGCATTGCCAGCGGCGACTGGGCCAAGCGCTTCCCCGGCGAGGTTTACACGCTCACGGCCGGCACCGTAACGGGCGCGGGCCTCGTCGCCAAGGCGATGGGCGTCTTGCGCCTCGCCAAGGGCACGCTGGAAGCGCGCGCGCTCATCGCCCGGCTGAAGCCGGATGTGGTTGTCGGTTTTGGCGGCTACCCCACCGTGCCGCCGGTTCTCGCAGCCTCGATGAAGGGCATCCCCACCATCCTGCATGAAGCCAATGCGGTGATGGGCCGCGCGAATCGCTTCCTTGCGAAGCGCGCCACGCTGATCGCCACGGGCTTTCCCGTGCCGCACCCCGAATGGCCGGAGAAGACCGTGTTCTCCGGCAACCCGGTGCGCAGGCCGGTGCTGCTTGTGGCTGAAGGCGAGTATCACCCACCTTCAGAGGTTGGCGTGCTGAACCTGCTCGTCTTCGGCGGAAGCCTTGGTGCCCGCGTGATGAGCGAGGTGGTGCCGGCGGCGATGCAGCGGATTTCGCCGGAGCTTCGCGCCCGCCTCGCGATCGTGCAGCAGGCGCGCGAGGAGGATGTGAACCGCGTTTCCCGGATATACGACGCGCTCCGCGTGAAGCACGAGATTGCCCCGTTCTTCTCCGATCTTCCCCATCGCATCGCCCATGCGCATCTTGTGATCGCGCGGGCCGGCGCGATGACCGTCACGGAGCTTTCCGTGATCGGCCGGCCCGCGATCCTCGTGCCGCTGCCGGGTTCGCTCGATCAGGATCAGGCGACGAATGCCGCGGTGATCGTCGCGGCGGGCGGTGCGCTCGCGGTGCCGCAGAGCGCCTTCACGCCGGTCTCGCTGGCCGAGATTCTCGAAAGGAAGATGTCGAACCCCGGGCGCCTCGCCGAGATGGCCGCCAAGGCCAAGAGCATTGGCATAGCCGATGCCGCCTCGCGCCTTGCCGGGCATGTGCTTTCGGTGCTTTCCAAGCGCGCAAGCGGCTGATAGGGCAAAAACCGCGCGGCGTCGCGGGCGGATTCGCTCCCGCGTTCCTGCCGCGCTCCTGTCGCGCTCCCTGCCGCGCTCCCTGCCACCCCTGACTAGACCTCCGCCAGAAATGCCAGCCATGAGAGCCATGAAAATCCCGCGTGAAACCGGCCCGATCCACTTCATCGGGATCGGCGGCATCGGCATGTCCGGCATCGCGGAGGTGCTCGCGAAATTCGGCTATACCGTGCAGGGCTCGGACGCCGCAGACAATGCCAACGTGAAGCGCCTGCGCGGGCAGGGCATCACCTGCTTCGTGGGCCACAGGGCGGAGAATCTCGGCAAGGCGGCCGTGGTGGTGGTTTCCACCGCCATCAAGCGCGACAACCCGGAGCTTCAGGCCGCGCGCGAGGCGCGCATCCCGGTTGTGCGCCGCGCCGAGATGCTTGCGGAGATCATGCGGTTCCGCTCCTGCGTCGCCATTGCCGGCACGCATGGCAAGACGACGACGACGTCCCTCGTCGCGACCCTGCTCGACAAGGCGGGGTTCGATCCCACGGTCATCAATGGCGGCATCATCAACGCCTATGGCACCAATGCGCGCCTCGGAAATGGCGACTGGATGGTGGTGGAAGCCGATGAAAGCGACGGCACCTTCCTGAAGCTGCCGGCGGATGTCGCGATCATCACCAATCTCGACCCCGAGCATCTCGACCATTTCGGCACCTTCGATGCCATCAGACGCGCCTTCCGCCATTTGGTGGACAACCTGCCCTTCTACGGTTTCGCGGTTATGTGCCTCGACCACCCGACCGTGCAGGATCTCGTGGGCCAGATCGAGGATCGCCGCGTCATCACCTATGGCGAGAACCCGCAGGCCGATTTCTGCATCAAGAACATCGACCTCACCGGCGGGCAGAGCCGTTTCAGCCTCGAAATCCGTGATCGCAAGACCGGGCAGGTGACGCTGGTGCCCGACCTCATGATGCCCATGCCCGGCCATCACAACGCGCTCAACGCCACCGCCGCGATTGCCGTTGCGCATGAACTGGGAGTGAAGGTGGATGTGATCCGTTCGGCGCTCGCCGGTTTTGCGGGCGTGAAGCGTCGCTTCACCCGGACAGGCGAGTGGGACGGCGTCGAGATCTTCGACGATTACGGGCATCACCCGGTGGAGATCGCCGCCGTCCTGCGTGCGGCCCGTGCTTCCACCAGGGGCAAGGTGGTGGCAGTGGTGCAGCCGCATCGCTACACGCGCCTGCAATCCTTGTTCTCGGATTTCGCCTCCTGTTTCAATGATGCCGATACGGTGATCGTCGCGGATGTCTATTCGGCGGGCGAGAACCCGATTCCGGGCGCCTCACGCGATGATCTCGTCGCGGCGATCAAGGCGCGCGGGCATCGACACGTCATCGCGCTCGAATCCGCCGAGAAGCTCGCGGCGCATGTCGGGGCAATCGCGAAACCGGGCGATTACGTCGTCTGCCTCGGGGCCGGCAACATCACCCAATGGGCCTATGCGCTGCCGGGCGAACTGGCGGGGAAAACCGCGTGAGCGGGATGCTTGCCGCCCGCCTCGCCGGCCTCATGCCCGGCCTGCGCGGGCGCCTGCTCGCGCACGAGCCGCTTGCAGCCTTCACCTGGCTGCGCGTGGGCGGGCCGGCCGAGGTCTTGTTCACCCCGGCCGATACCGAAGACCTCGCCACTTTCCTGAACCACCTGCCGACCGAGATCCCGGTGACGGTGATCGGGCTAGCCTCGAACATGATCATCCGCGACGGCGGCATTCCCGGGGTGGTGATCCGCTTCTCGCCCCGTGGCTTCGGGCAGATCAAGGTGGAAGAGGGCAACCGCATCCGCGCCGGCGCTTTCGCGGCGGATCGCAAGGTTGCGATCGAGGCGGCGGAAGCGGGCATCGGCGGGCTCGAATTCCTGTTCGGCATTCCCGGTTCGATCGGTGGCGCCCTGCGCATGAATGCGGGCACGCGCTCCAGCACCAACCCCGAGATCGAGGGCGAGACGCGCGAGCGCTTCGTGGAAGCCAAAGCCGTGACCCGCGCGGGCGAGATCATCCGCCTTTCGCCCGAGGACATGGCATTCATCTATCGCGGTTGCGGCGTGCCCACGGATACGATCTTCACCGAAGCAGTTTTCCAGGGTTTCCCGCGCGAGCCCGGGGAGGTTCGCGCCATCAATGCCCGCGTGCAGGCCCATCGCGAGCGCGATCAGGAAACGAAGGCGCGCACGGCAGGCTCCACCTTCAAGAACCCGCCGGGACATTCCGCATGGCGGCTCATCCGCGATTCCGGCGGTCTCGATCTGCGCATCGGGCAGGCGGAGATGTCGAAGAAGCACGCGAATTTCCTCATCGCGCATGAGGGCGCGACGGCGGCGGATATCGAAGGGCTCGGTGAGGCGATCATCGCCCTGGTGCGCGACAGGACGGGTATCACCCTTGAATGGGAAGTGAAGCGTGTCGGCGTTTTTGCCGAACCGGCCAGGAATGTTTAAGCGTGCCGGGCCGATCGTCCGCGAGAGCCGGGTGCGCCAGTCTTGAAATTCGCGCGAGGATGAATCATGTCCAATCCGAATGCCCAGATCCATGTCGCCGTGCTGATGGGCGGCTGGTCGGCCGAGCGCCCCGTCAGCCTCAGTTCCGGCAGGGGTTGCGCGAATGCCTTGCGGGGGCGGGGCTTTAAGGTAACGGAAGTCGATGTCGGCCGCGATATTGCCGAGGTGCTTGCCAAGCTCAGGCCGGATGTCGCCTTCAACGCGCTGCATGGCCCCTTCGGCGAGGACGGCACCATCCAGGGCCTGCTTGAGATCCTCGCCATTCCCTACACCCATTCGGGCGTGCTCGCCTCTGCGCTGGCCATGCGGAAGGATCGCGCCAAAACCGTCATGGCTGCGGCCGGGGTGCCGGTGGCGCATGGCGTGACACGTTCGCGATTCGAGGTCGCGCGGGAGCATCCGCTGCCCTTGCCCTATGTCGCAAAGCCCGTGGCGGATGGTTCGTCCTTCGGCGTCTACATCTTGCGCGAGGGCGCCAACAGCCCCCCGGCTGACCTCGCCCGGGCCGATTGGCCGCTGGGGGATGAAATGCTGTGCGAGCCCTTTATCCCCGGCCTGGAGCTGACTTGCGGGGTAATCGGCTACAAAACCGGGGCAGAACCGCTCGATATCATTGAAATCCGCCCTGCCGGAGGCGGCTTCTACGATTATGAGGCAAAGTACTCGAAAGGTGGCTCAATTCACGTCCTGCCTGCACCACTTAAACCAAATATTTACCAGAAGGTTCAAGAAATGGCGGTGAGGGCACACGAGGCTCTCGGCTGTCGTGGCGTCTCGCGGGCGGATTTCCGTTACGACGAGACGACCGACACGCTGGTCTGCCTGGAGGTGAATACCCAACCCGGCATGACGGAGACCTCGCTGGTGCCCGAGCTGGCCGCTCATCACGGCCTCGTGTTCGGCGAGTTGGTCACATGGATGGTGCAGGACGCCTCACTGGGTCGGTGAAGTCCTGGCTCGGCAAACCCGCCGAAGCCATCGCCCTTTATCGTGCCTCGCGGGCCGCGCGTCGCCGGGCCCGGAGCGGGCAATTCCGAATTCGTCGCGGGATCGGCAGCAGCCTCGCACTCCTTTTCCTTGCGATCTCCGGCATTGCCGGTTTCTTCATCGGGGGCCATGATGCCGGCTTCCGGCGCGAATACGGCACGATTCCCGATGCCTTGGCGCGCGCCTTCGGCTTTGGCATCCGCCAGATTGCGGTTGAAGGCGCGAGCGAACTTGCGCGCGACGAGGTGATCGCGCTTTCCGGCCTTGATGCGCGCGCATCGCTCCCCTTCCTTGATCCAAAGGATTTGCAGGAAAACCTCGCCCGCGTCCCCCTGATCGCGGAAGCGACGATCACCAAGCTCTACCCCGATCGCCTTCGCATCGATATTCGTGAGCGCATGCCCTACGCCATCTGGCAGCTGGATGGCGAGGTGAAGGTCGTGGCGGCCGATGGCACGGCCATCGAGCCTTTCAACGATGCCCGCTTCCTGCGCCTGCCACATGTCGTCGGCAAGGAAGCCAATCTGCGCGTCAAGGAATACGCGATCCTGCTGGAAGCCGTGCCGGAACTCGGCGCGAAGGTTCGGGCCGGCACGCTCGTTGCCGGGCGACGGTGGGATCTCAAGCTCCTGAACGGGGTGGATCTCAAGTTGCCGGAGGAGGGCGCCGAAGAGGCGCTTCGCCGTTTCTGGACGCTCGAGAAAGAGCACAAGCTGAGCGAGCGCGCCGTGCTGGCGATCGACCTGCGCCTGCCGGATCGCATCGCCCTGCGCCTCACGGAGGAGGCGGCCGCCCAGCATGCCGAGGACGTGGCGGCGCGCATCAAGAAGCTCGGAGGCCGGGTCTGATGCGGCTGCCTTCGAACATCACGCCTCGCATCCGGCCGGTTCCTGCCAACAAGAGCGCCATTCTTTCGGCGCTCGATGTCGGCACGTCGAAGGTCGTTTGCCTCATCGCCCGGCTTGATCCGCTGGAAGGCTCGGATGTGCTCTCGGGGCGCTCGCACCGCATGCGCGTGCTCGGCATCGGGCATCAGAAATCGCGCGGCCTCAAGGGTGGCACGGTGATCGATCTGGGTGAGGCCGAGAAGGCCATCCGCCTCGCGGTGGATGCCGCCGAGCGCATGGCCGGGGTGCAGGTCGCGAGCGCGATCGTGAACATGAGCGGCGGGCGTATCGGCTCGCAGCATTTCGCGGGTCGCGTGGCGATCAACCGCCGCGATGTCTCCGATAGCGATATCCAGCGCGTGATCGAGGTTGCTTCCTCGCATGCCCAGCAGAATGGCCGCGCCATCCTGCATGCGCTGCCCGTCGGCTACACGCTCGACGGCGCCCCGGGCATCCAGGAGCCGAAGGGCATGGTCGGCGATCAACTCGAAGTGGACCTGCACATCGCGGCTTGCGATCCGCTCGCGGCGCATAACCTGATGATCGCGGTGGAGCGCGGGCATATCCAGGTCGAGGCTTTGGTCGCCACGCCCTATGCCTCCTCGCTTGCGACCCTCTGCGACGACGAGACCCAGCTCGGCGCGACCGTCATCGATATCGGCGGCGGCACTGCGACCATCGCGGTCTATCATCAGGGCCATCTCGTGCATGTCGATGCGATTGCCGTCGGCGGTCATTATATCACGCTCGACATCGCCCGCGGCCTCTCGATGCGTCTTGAGGATGCCGAGAAGCTCAAATGCCGCCACGCGCATTGCATCGAGACCGAGGCTGATCTGCGTGACATCCTCACCATCCGGCAGGTCTCGGATGATGAACGGGATCAAAGCCATTCCGTCCCCCTTGGGCAGCTGACGCGGATTGTGCGTCCCCGCGCCGAGGAAATCGTCGATTTCGTGCGCGAGCGGCTGGCGAAGGCCGGTTTCCCCATCGTCTCGGGCCAGCACGTGCTCATCACCGGCGGCACCTCGCAGCTCGGTGGCCTGACCGAACTCGCGCGCCGGGTGTTCGGCACGCAAACGCGTGTCGCGCGGCCCGTGGGCATCCAGGGTCTGCCGGAAGCGGCAAAGAGCCCGGCTTTCTCCAGCGCGGTGGGATTGCTGGTCTACCCGCAGGTGGCGGGACGCGAATTCTTCGAGGCCGGGCGCTCATCCGCGCTCGGAATGACGGGGACGGGGGGATACATCGCCCGCGTCTCCCAATGGCTCAGGGACAGTTTCTGATTTCAACGAATCCTGGGCCCGGCGCCCGGAACGCTTAAGGAGCGAGACGACCATGACAATCACGATCAAGGCTCCGGACATCCGGGAACTGAAGCCGCGGATCACGGTGTTCGGCATTGGCGGTGCGGGCGGCAATGCGGTGAACAACATGATCTGCTGCGGCCTCGCCGGGGTCGAATTCGTGGTCGCCAACACGGATGCGCAGGCGTTGCTGCTGAGCCATGCCGAAAAGCGCGTGCAGATGGGAATCCAGGTCACGGAGGGGCTTGGCGCCGGCTCGCAGCCGGAAGTCGGCCGTTCCGCCGCCGAGGAGGTGATGGACGAGATTCGCGATCACCTCGCGCATGTGCACATGGTTTTCATCACCGCCGGCATGGGCGGTGGCACGGGCACGGGCGCCGCGCCGGTGATCGCCCGCGTGGCACGCGAGATGGGCATCCTTACGGTGGGGGTGGTGACGAAGCCGTTCCACTTCGAGGGCCAGCGCCGCATGCGCGTGGCGGAAGCCGGGATCTCCGAGCTTCAGAAGGCGGTGGATACGCTCATCGTCATCCCGAACCAGAACCTGTTCCGCATCGCATCGGATCGCACGACCTTCGCGGAGGCCTTCGCGCTGGCGGACCAGGTCCTCCTCTCCGGTGTGGCTTCGATCACCGACCTGATCGTGAAGCCCGGCCTCATCAACCTCGATTTCGCCGATGTCCGCGCCGTGATGCGCGACATGGGCAAGGCGATGATGGGAACGGGCGAGGCGACCGGCGAGAACCGTGCCATCATGGCCGCCGAGGCCGCGATCGCGAATCCGCTGCTCGACGAAACCTCCATGAAGGGCGCGCGCGGCCTGCTGATCTCCATCACCGGCGGCCCGGACATGAAGATCTTCGAGGTGGATGCCGCCGCCAACCGCATCCGCGAGGAAGTGGACATGGATGCCAATGTCATCTTCGGCGCGACGCAGGATGAAAGCCTCGAGGGCATCATCCGCGTTTCCGTGGTGGCAACCGGCCTCGATCAGGCCCGTGCCGAAGCGGCGGGCGAGCCGCAGATGACCATCGATCAGCGTCTCGCCCGGATGGCGGATCGCCTGCGCGCCCAGATGGCCGCCCGCGCGGCCCAGACGCTGCCGGACCCCGTCGCCGAAGCGCCGGTTCCGGCTGCCCCGGTCGTTGCCCCGGCGCCTGCGCCCCTGCCCCCGCCGGCCTTCCAGCCGGTTATCGAACAGCCGCAGCCGGTTGCCTTTGCGCCCCAGCCCGAGCCGCAGGTCGTGGTGGCACCCGCCACGCCGCGCCAGGTCTTCTTTGCACAGCCCGTGATCGAGGAGCCGGTGGCTCCCGCGCCCGAATCCGTGATGCCGGAAGCCTTCATCCCGCCAATGCCGGAGCGTGTTGCGCGTCCGCAGCGAATGCCGACCATGGAGGAATTGCCGCTGCCGGGCCAGGCCATCCTTCAGGCGAGCCGCTCGGAAGCGGTGGCCGCGCCTCCGCCGCCGGAAGCCAGGCGCATGAGCCTCATGCAGCGCCTCGCGGCGGTCGGCCTCGGCCGTGGCCGCGACGACACCGCCCCTGATCCGGCGCCGCAGGCCGAACTGCCGGCGATGGACACAACCCCGCCGACCGCGACCCATGCGATGTACGGTCGCCGCACGGCGTCGCAGCCCGCCGCTCCGGCCTATCGTCCGGCGCAGGGCCAGCTCGATTCGCAGGGCCGCGTGCCGGCTCCGGCCCGCTCCTTCGAAGACGACCAGCTGGAGATTCCGGCCTTCCTGCGCCGCCAGGCGAAATGATCTGTGGATAGCGGGGAAGTGCTACCCGCTGTCAGGCTCTGACACATGGCCCTCCGCGCGTTGGCGGGCGGCCACAATCCGGCTCAGCGGCAATGCCGATCAAGCCTATGACATTATTGGAAAATTTGTGCTGTGACCCGGTGACGGATCATGGCCGATTTGTGTTACAGTTGGTAAGAAACAGTGATTTTGCGAACGCGCCGCCAGACGTTAATTACTTCTCCCGGACAGGCCGCTGCTTCGCGTTGCGGCCGAAGGAGGTGATCGATCGCGCTTCGGGCTGGCAGGGACGGAATGATCCGTCACTCCTCCACGCGGTCAATGGCAAGAGGCAGGTTCGATGGAATTGAACCGGCCAGCAGCGATCACCTTCGGACAAGGGGACTGCGCCGTGACTCAAACCACGCTGGCCGATCAGGTTGTCATCGAGGGAATTGGTGTTCATCGGGGTCAACCCGCGCGCGTTGTTCTTCATCCGGCAGAAGCGAATTCAGGCATCACCTTCCTGCGCACCAATC
>NZ_JBJTDY010000143.1:0-2587 GCF_046092605.1 Rhabdaerophilum sp.
GTGGCGTTGGGGAAGAACAGCGATTGCCCGCCGATCTTGTAATCCGCGATGGCCTTCTGCCCTTCCGGCGAGACAAGCCAATCGATGAAGGCCTGGCCATCCGCCTTCTTCACATGCGGATGCTTCGCGGGGTTCACGAGCATCACGCCATATTGGTTGAAGAGGCGGCGATCGCCCTCGACCACGATGTCGAGATCACCCCGGTTCTTGAAGTTGAGCCAGGTCGCGCGATCCGAGAGCACATAGCCGTTCTGGGCCGAGGCCATGTTGAGCGCCGCGCCCATGCCCTGCCCGATCTCGCGATACCACGGGCCCTTCACCTTCTCGATATCGATCTCGGCCGTCTTCCAGAGGTTGAGTTCAGCCGAATGCGTGCCGGATTTGTCGCCACGCGAGATGAAGAGCGCGCCCTTGGCCTGCAAGGCTTTCAGTGCCGCCACGATATCCTTCCCGCCCTTGATGCCGGCAGGGTCAGCCTTGGGGCCGATGAGCACGAAATCATTGTACATCAACGGCTTGCGCTCGACGCCGAAGCCCTCCTCCACGAATTTCAGCTCCTGCGCGCGGGCATGCACGAACACCACATCGGCATCGCCGCGTCGGCCGGTATCGAGTGCCTGACCCGTGCCCTGGCTCACCACGCGCACCTCGATGCCCGTCTTCGCCTGGAAGATCGGCAGGAGATGCGTGAAGAGCCCGGAATCGGTGGTCGAGGTGGTCGAGGACACTGTGATGAAACGCCCCGATGGTGCCTGCGCGAAAGCAGGCGCGGCCAAAAGGAGGGTTGCGGCAAGGCTGAGGGTCAAACGGCGGTTGAGCATGAATTCCTCCCGGATTGTTCTGCCAGCGTCGCCGCAGTTCGAGCCCCATCCTGAACATGGTCCAACGACCTTGAGCGAAGAAAAAGGGGACCGACGAGCCAGCATTCCTGCTTCTGATATGGAATTCTGGCTTTTAATTTCAAGAATTGTAATTCATGCATATCAATGCACTTTCATGCAGGATAGAGGCGCGCTTCTGCTGGCCTTTTTTTCAGATGCGTGCAGAAAAGCGGCAATGTCGCACAAAGGGACATCATGGATTCCGTGACCCGGCGATGCCGCCTTTGCCCGCGTTCCAACTTTCTGCGGTTGGGCGGCTCACGGATCGTCCAAGATATTCGCGCTCTTGCCGGCCTCACGAGGTGGCGGGCGCGAGATCTTGCTTCTGCTCGGGCTTTTTCGCGGATGGCTGCGCCTTCAAGGCCAGCAGCCGCGCGGAATTGAGGATGAAGGCCAGTTCGGAGCCGACATGGATCGCAGCGGCGATCAGCGGATTGAGCATCCCGAAAGCGGCAAGCGCGATGCCCACGGCATCGATCACCAGTGTGCCGGTGAAATTCTGCCAGATGATCCGGCGAGTCTGCCGCGCGATCAGAACCGTTTCGACCAGCTTCTCGAGATCATTGCCGAGCAGCACGATGTCTGCGCTTTCCTGCGCGATATCCGTGCCCGAACCCATGGCGACGCCAACACTGGCGGCCGTCAGCGCCGGCGCATCATTGACACCATCCCCGATCATCGCGACGATCCGCTTCCGGGCGGTCATGGCGCGCACGAGGCGGTGCTTGTCCTCGGGCATCAGGTCCGATTTCACTTCCGCGATGCCCAGCCGCGCGCCCACCTTCTGGCCAACGCGTGCGACATCCCCCGTGAGCAGCACCGTGCGCAGGCCCAGATCATTGAGCCGCGCGACTGCATGCGCGGCTTCCGGCCGAAGGGGATCGGCGACCGTGACCGCGCCCATGTAACGACCATCGGCGGCAACGAGAATCTCCGAGCCCTCCTGCGAACCGCCATCCTCAGGCACCGCCACCCCTGCTTCTGCAAGAAGCTTGCGATTGCCCACGAGGATCATGCGACCGGCATGGGTCGCGTTGATGCCGCGCGCCACGGTGTAGCGGAAATCATCCGGTTCAGTCGCAGTGATGCCCCGCGCCTCGGCCTCACGGATGACGGCGCGCGCGAGTGGATGCTCGGAATGGAACTCTGCGATGGCCGCGAGTCGCAGCAATTCGGTTTCATCGATTCCCGCCGCTGCATCGAGGCGTGTCACCACGGGTTCGCCGATCGTCAGCGTGCCGGTCTTGTCGAAGACAATCGTGTCGACCTTGCCGAGGGTTTCGAGATGGATGCCGCCCTTGATGATCGAGCCGAGTCGCGCGGCTCTTCCGATGCCGCCGAGAATGGCGAGCGGCGTGCCCGCCGCGATGCCGCATGCCCCGGCCACGATGATCACCGAGATCGTGTCGCGAATATCGCGCGTGATCAGGAAGGTCAGCGCAGCACAGACAAGCGCGACATAGACAAGATAGCCGGCGAGCTGATCGGCCAGCTTCTGCACCGGCGCGCGCGTATGCTCCGCCGCTTCCACCGCCTGGATGATCCTGCCATAGCTCGTATCCGGGCCGACCTGCCGCGTGGCAATCTCCAGAAGGCCCAACTGGTTGATGGAGCCGGCAAAAACGGTCGCACCAACATCTTTCGCGGCCGGCATGGATTCACCCGTGAGGCGCGATTGATCGACATAGGAATGCCCGGAAACCACC
>NZ_JBJTDY010000144.1:0-11437 GCF_046092605.1 Rhabdaerophilum sp.
CATCGCGGCCGATCACGGTTCCCGTGCAGGCACCATGCCGGGTGCCTTCACGCGAAAGCACCATGAGGACATGCGGCTGCAAGCCCGGATCGGGTTGCGACTGCGCTCCACCCAGCGCGAAAGCCGGCAAGGCCAGGATCACGAGGCTCGCGGCACCGGCCGCCCGGGCTGCAAGCCGCAGCACGCGGCCGGATTTTCGAAACAGTTCCACAGCGCGGACCTTTGCACCGCGCCTTCCTGCCGCGCAAGTCCGATGGGCCGGCGCGGCGCGCTTCTGCGACAGAAAGGCACTGATCCATGATCCCGCTTCTGGTGGATGGGCCGCAGCTCGAGCCCGTCAGTCTCGTCGAGGCCAAGGGCTGGCTCCGCGTCGAGGGCAGCGGCGAGGACAGCCTCATCCAGGCATTGATCATCGCGGCCCGCCTGACGGTGGAAAGCGAGATCGGCCTCGTTCTCCTCGCGCAGAACTGGCGGATCATCGGCGACCAATGGCCGCCGTCGGAAACACTCCCCGTGCGGATCGGCCGCGTGATCTCGGTCGCCGGCGGGCGGGTGTTTCCGGCGGCTGGCGCGCCGCAGGCACTCGCCGCTGCCGAATTCGAAATCGTGAAGGGCCAGGAGCACGACTCCATCCGCCCGCTTCTTCGCCCGGCGCCAGGCCGCCGACGCGGTGGCATCGAGATCGATGTCCGGCTGGGCTTTGGCGAATTCGCAGCCCAGGTACCCGAGCCCCTGCGCCTCGCGGTGCGGCAGCTCGTGGCCTACTGGTTCGAGAACAGGGGTGACGCCGCCATCGTCGAACGCGGATTGCCCGGCCAGGTGCGGGCCATGCTGAAGCCGTTCCGTAGCCTGCGCCTTGGAGGACTTTCGGCATGAGCAAGGCGCGCGTTTCCATCGCCCGCCGCCGCAATCGCCTGACGATCGAGCAACTCGCGGAAACCGCGACGCCGCTCGGCGGAGCGACCCTGGGCTGGCAGAATGTCGCGACCCTTTGGGGGGCGATCGAAATGACCGGCGGCCGCGAAACGGAAGAGGGCGGACAGGCCATCGGCCCGCGCACCGGCCGCGTCACGCTGCCCTTCCGCGAGGGAATCGATGCGCGGCATCGGTTCCGTCTCGGCACTCGGATTCTGGAAATCACGGCGGTTTTCGACCCTGACGGCAACCGCCGACAGATCGTCTGCCTCGTGCGGGAGGTGACGCCATGAGCACGACCCATCCGGTTCATGCATTGAAGACGGCGGTTCGGACGCGCCTCACGACGAACAGCGCCGTGACGGCGCTGATCGGCACGGCGGTGCATGATGCGCCCCCGCGGGGGGCCGAACCACCCTTCCTCATCCTGGGCGATTCCCAGCTTCGCGAGAACGGCACCAACGAAGCCGAGGGTGTGGTTGTCGATCTCGATCTCGTTGCGGTCACGCGCGAGCGCGGATCGGCCGAGGCGCTGGCGATCCTGCACGCGGTGCAGGTGGCCATTGGCGCTTCGCCCCTCGCGGTGGCCGAGCACCAGCTCTCGCTGATCCTGATCCGGGAGACGCTCGTTCGGCACGATGAAGCCCGGGCGCTGACCCGTGCCACGGCGCGTCTGCGCGCCTTCCTCCACATCCTCTGACATTCCGAAGGAGAGCCTCATGGCAGCCCAACGCGGCAAGGACATTCTGTTGAAGCTTGCGAATGACTTGAACGCTTTCGTGACCGTGGCGGGCCTGCGCACGCGACGCTTCTCGCTCAATGCCGAGACGGTGGATGTGACCCACTCCGAATCCGCCGGGCGCTGGCGCGAATTGCTGGACGGCGCAGGCGTGCGCCGCGCCTCCATTTCCGGCTCCGGCATCTTCAAGGATGGCGCGTCGGACGAACTGGTGCGGCAGGTCTTCTTCGATGGCGCGATCCGCAACTGGAAGATCGTGCTGCCGGATTTCGGCGAGATCACCGGGCCGTTCCAGATCACCAGCCTCGATTATCGCGGCGAACACGCGGCCGAGATGACCTTCGAGATGGCGATGGAGAGCGCCGGCGCGCTCACCTTCACCGCGCTCTGAGGCCGGCCATGAAGAGCCAGCACATGACCAACCGGCACAGGGGCGAAGTCAGCCTGAACCTGGGTGCGGAACGTTTCGCGCTCCGCCTCAGCCTGCAGGCGCTGGCGGAGATTGAAGCGGCTCTCGGCGCAGGCGATCTCCAGGGGCTCGGCGAGCGTTTCGCCGGCGGGCGGATCGCGGCGCGCGATCTCGTGGCCTTGCTTGGCGCGGCGATCCGCGGGGGTGGCGCGAAGCTCGCCGATGAGGAGGTCGCAAGCCGCATTGGCGCGGAGGATCTGCCGCGCGCGGTCGCGGCACTGGCCGACCTGTTCGCAATGTCCTTCGGCACCAAGGCCAGCGAACGCCCTCCCGCGCCGTAGCAGGCAGGGCAACAGCCCGGCCGCGCGCCTTCCCCTGGGAAGAGGCGATGGCGCTCGGGTTCGGCCTGCTGCGGCTTTCGCCCGAGGCTTTCTGGTCCATGACCTTGCCCGAACTCGCCGCCGCCCTGCGCGGATTGCGTGGCGAGACCGGGCTTCCGGACGCGCCCGATGGCGAGACCTTCCACGCGCTGATGCGCCTTTTCCCCGATGAGAGGACCAACGCCCATGATGGATGAGGAAACCGATATCGGCCTCGATGTATCGGGGGCCGTGACCGGCCTGACGCGGCAGATGCGCGCGCTCGATGCGGTGACATCGCAATTCGGTCGTTCACTCTCCCGCGCGCTGGCCAGCGGCATCACGCAGGGCAAGGGCTTCGATGATGTCCTCAAGAATATCGGCCAGCGATTTCTGGAAATCGCGTTGAAATCTGCCGTCAAGCCGCTGGAAAACAGCCTCGGCTCGATGTTCTCGAGCCTGTTCAGCGGTTTCGGTGGGCTTGGAGGGCTGGGCGGAGGTGGCGGGCCGACGACCTTCTTCGCGGAAGGTGGCGTGATCAACACCCCGCATTTCTTCCCCATGGGACGCGGCCTCGGCGTCGCCGGCGAGCGCGGCGCGGAGGCCATCCTGCCGCTCTCGCGTGGGCCGGATGGAAGGCTCGGCGTGGCGACAGGCGCAGGCGGGAACGGACCGGTGCGCATCGTGATGAACATCTCCACGCCGGATGCGGAGAGCTTCCGCCGATCCGAGGCGCAGGTCAGCGCAAGCCTCGCGCGCGCCGTGGCGCGTGGCCAGCGTTCGTTGTGAGGAGAGGGCAATGGCCGGATTTCATGAAGTGCGATTCCCCGTCGAGGTCGCGCTCGGCGCGCGCGGCGGGCCGGAGCGGCGCACGGAAATCGTGACGCTGGCAAGCGGCCGGGAAGAACGCAATGCGCGCTGGGCGCACTCGCGCCGGAAATATGATGCAGGCTATGGCGTGCGCTCCATCGAGGGGCTTTCGGCCATCGTCGCGTTCTTCGAGGAGCGGCGGGGGAGGCTTTACGGCTTTCGCTTCCGCGACCGGCTCGACTGGACCTCCGCGCCGAAGAACGCACCGCCCCTGCCGAACGACCAGCCGCTCGGTACGGGAAACGGGACGCGGGCGGCCTTCCCGCTCATCAAGCGCTACGGCGCGGTGCATTCGCCTTATGAGCGCCCGATCGCGAAGCCGGTCGAGGGCAGCGTCCGCGTGGCGGTGAACGGCGCGGAGCGTGTCGCAGGAACGCATTTCGATTGTGACGCGACAACCGGAATCGTGACCTTCCGCGCCGGGCATATCCCGCCGGCAGGGGCCTCCGTGACGGCGGGATTCGTGTTCGATGTGCCAGTGCGTTTCGACACGGATTTTCTCCAGGTCGATCTGTCGGCCTTCGAGGCCGGGGCCATTCCCAATATTCCGCTCATCGAATTCCGGATTTGAGCCATGAGATCGCTTCCCCCGACCATCGCCCTGGCGCTCGCCTCCGGGGTAACCACCCATTGCCAATGCTGGCTCCTGACGCGCAGGGATGGCGTGGCTTTGGGCTTCACCGACCATGACCGCGCGCTGAGGATCGGCATGCAGGTCTTCGAGGCTGCAAGCGGCATCGAGGCATCCGCCGTCGAGAGCGAGACGGGGCTTGCCGCCGCGAATGGCGAGATCACCGGCGCGCTCTCCAGCGAGCGCGTGACCGCCGAGGATATCGAGGCCGGGCGCTATGATGGCGCGCAGCTGCGCCGCTGGCTGGTGGATTGGAGCGCCCCGGCGCTCGATTGCCTGATCGATGCCGTGACCATCGGCGAGATTCGCCGGAAGGATGGTGCCTTCATCGCCGAGACGCGCAATGCGCTGCATGCGCTCGACCTCGAAAAGGGGCGGCTCTACAGCTCGGCCTGTTCGGCCGAACTGGGTGATGCGGATTGCGGGGTGGATCTCAACGATCCGGCCTGGCGCATCGCGGCGAATGTGGTGACAACAGATGGCCGGCATCGCATCGGCGCACCGCAATTTGCCACGCCAACCGCAGGGCTTTTCGCGCGCGGGCGGTTGATGGTCCTGACCGGCGCGAATGCCGGGCTCTCTCGGCCGATCCGGGTCCATGAAGGGGAGACGATCACCCTCTGGGAGGGCTTGCCGGCTGATCTTCTCCCCGGCGATTCCGTGGTTGCGATAGCGGGCTGCGACAAGCGCTTCCCCACCTGCCGCGACCGTTTTGCCAATGCACTGAATTTTCGCGGATTTCCGCTGATTCCTTCGCCGGAATTCGCCTTTGTCTATGCCCAGCCGGGCGAGGGGCGGCATCTCGGTCGCCCCCTCGTGCAATTGTGAGGTTTCCATGCCGCGAATGAGCAAGGCCGAGCGCGAGGAAGCCGCGCGCCGAGAGGAAATCGTGCGCCTCGCGCGGGAATGGATCGGCACGCCCTACCAGCATCAGGCCTCGTTGAAGGGCGTGGGCGCGGATTGCCTCGGTTTCCTGCGCGGGGTGTGGCGTGAGGCGGTGGGCGAGGAGCCCGAAGCCATTCCGGCCTACTCGCCCGCCTGGGCGGAACTGGGTGCGCCCGATCAGTTCATCGTCGGGGCCTTCCGGCATCTTCTGGCGCGCCCGATGGATGCGGAAATCCGCCCCGGCACCGTGCTGATCTTCCGCTGGCGCGCGCATCTGCCGGCGAAACATTGCGCCATCGCGACCGGCCCCGAAACCTTCGTGCATGCGCATGACGGGGCTTCGGTCGCCGAAGTGGCGCTTCTGCCGATCTGGCGGCGGAAACTGGCGGGACTCTTTGATTTTCCGGCCCGGAGGGAATGATGGCGACCATCGCATTCGAATTGCTGGGCTCGACCTTGGGACAGAGCCTCGGAGGCACTTTTGGCGCCGCATTCGGCAAGGCCGCCGGGGCGCTCGCGGGCGGGCTGATCGATCGCGCCTTCATGGGGCAGGGCGCGCGACGTGTGCAGCAAGGCCCGCGCCTGACCGATCTCGACGGCATTTCCGCAAGCGAGGGCGCGCCGATCCCGCGCATCTATGGTCGTGTGCGGCTGGGCGGGCAGGTGATCTGGGCGACGGAATTCGAAGAGCAGCAGGTCGTCGAAAAGAGCGGTGGCGTGGGTGGCAAGTCTGCCATTGGCGCCCGACAGAAGAGCATTCGTTATGTCTATTCGGCGAATGTCGCGATCGGACTTTGCGAGGGGCCGGTTGCCTTCGTGCGGCGCATCTGGGCTGACGGGAAGGCGGTGGATCTCTCGGCGATCACCTATCGCATCTATCGCGGCGAGGCCGACCAGCCCGCCGATCCGCTGATTGTGGCGAAGCAGGGAACGGGGCAGGTGCCCGCGTTCCGTGGGCTCGCCTATATCGTGTTCGAACGCTTTCCACTGGCGGATTACGGCAATCGCCTGCCGCAGTTCTCGTTCGAGATCGTGCGGCCGATGCCCGGTTTGCCGGATCGGCTGAAGGCGGTGAACATCTTCCCCGGCTCGACCGAATTCGGTTATGCCACGGAAGAGGTGCGCGAGGATTTCGGCTATGGCACCTCGCGCATGCTCAACCGCTCGCAATGGACGCGCGGCACCGATTGGGAGCAATCCATCGACGATCTGCAGGCGCTCTGCCCCAATCTCGAACGTGCGACGCTGATCTGCGCGTGGTTCGGGGACGACCTGCGCGTCGGCAACTGCAAGATCACGCCCCGCGTGGAGAAGAAGGGCAAGATCACCACCGGCCAGAGCTGGCAGGTTTGCGGATTGACGCGCGAGACCGCTCAGGCGGTTTCCGCTTCGGAGGGGCGGCCCAATTACGGCGGCACGCCTTCGGATCTTTCGATCATCCAGGCGATCCGGGATCTGAAGACGCGCGGGCTGAAGGTCGCGCTCCACCCCTTCATTCTGATGGATATTCCGCCCGGCAATGGCAGGCCCGATCCATATTCCAACGCAGCAGACCAGCCGCCCTTTCCCTGGCGGGGGCGGATGACCTGCCACCCCGCGCCCGGAGCGCCCGGAAGCCCTGCCGGGACGACCGGCGTGAATGCCGGGATTGCGAACTTCATCGGATCGGCGCAGGCCAGCCATTTCGTGCTTTCCGGCGACACCGTGCTCTATGCCGGACCTGCGGAATGGAGCTTCCGGCGCATGGTTCTGCATCACGCCATGCTCGCGAAGGCGGCCGGCGGGGTCGATACGTTCTTCATCGCTTCCGAGCTTGTCGGCCTCACCCATCTCTCTGCAGGCGGCGGAAGCTACCCCATGGTCGCGGCGCTCACGGGGCTTCTCGGAGAATTGCGTGGGATCCTCGGACCCTCCACACGCATCACCTATGCCGCCGACTGGACCGAATATGGCGCGCATGTGCGGGGCGGCGGGCAGGAGGTGCGCTTTCCGCTCGATCCCTTCTGGAGCCATCCGGAAGTCGGCGCGGTAGCGATCGATTTCTACCCTCCCATGACCGATTGGCGCGAAGGGCCCGCGCATTTCGATGCGAGCCTTGCGGAGACACCCCATGACCCCGCCTATCTGGTCGACCGGATTGGCGCAGGCGAAGGTTTTGACTGGTTTTACGCCGATGCCGGGTCGCGCGCGAACCAGATCCGGACGCCCATCTCCGACGGCGCTTACGGCAAGCCGTGGATGTACCGGCCGAAGGATCTTGCCGGCTGGTGGTCGAACACGCATCGCGAAAGGGTTGGCGGGGTGGAGATCACGTCCAACACCGGTTGGCAGCCGCGTTCGAAGCCCATCCTGCTGGCTGAAATCGGCTGTGGCGCGGTGGATAAGGGGACCAATCAGCCGAACATCTTTCCCGACCCGAAATCCGTCGAGAACGGGTTGCCCTATTTTTCCCGCGGACATCGCGACGACATGATCCAGCGCCGGCTGCTGGAGGCGATGCTCGATCGGTTCGATCCGGCCAGCACCGGACATATTGCCGCGCATAACCCGGCCTCGCCCGTTTATGGCGGGCCGATGGTGATGCCGGATTTCATCGCGCCCTGGGCCTATGACGCACGTCCGTTTCCGGCGTTTCCCGCCATGCGCGACCAATGGGCGGACGGGGCGAACTTCGCGCGCGGTCATTGGCTCAACGGCCGGCTCGAGATTGCGCCGCTTCCCGAATTGATTGCCACGGTGATCGCCGACCACGCGGCCGATCAGGGATCGGTTGCGCCAATCGGCGAGGCAATCGAAGGATTTGTCGTGGACCGCCCCATGACGGCGCGGGCCGTGCTGGAGCCTCTGCTGGACAGCTTTGGCCTCCTTGCTTCGGGCGATGGCGCGGAACTCTCGGTCAAGCCGCGTGCTGCCTTTCCGGTGGCGCTGATCGCGCGGGATGATCTCGTGGCACCGACGGGTCGGAATGGCGTGGAAATTGAAATCGCGCGGCTGGAAGAGCGCGACCTGCCCCGCAGCTTCCGGCTGGGCTTCGTCGATCCGGATCGCGATTTCCGCAAGACGATGGTCGAGGCACGTCGCGATGGCAGCGCCGCCCAAAGGGAGGTCAGCGAGGACGTCGCGATGATCCTCCCCAAGGGGCGCGCGCGCCGCCTCGCCGAGCAGCGTCTGGCCGAGGCCTGGGCCGCCCGCGAGGTCTTTCGTTTTGCCCTGCCGCCCAGTGCCCGTGCCATCGAGGCGGGCGATCTTGTTGCGATCGAGACCGAGGTGGGGATCAGGCTGGTGCGCCTCACCCGCATCTCCGATCAGCGCGAACGGATCTGCGAGGCTGTATCGCATGATCCGGAAACCATGGGTTTTGCGCCGATCGACGACGATGTGACCGAGCTGCCTGTGACCCCGGCGCTGCCCGGTGCGCCCTATGCCCGGCTCCTCGAATTGCCAATCCTGCGCTCCGAGAGTGCAAGCCCGTTGCATCTGGCCATGCGCGCCGAGCCCTGGCGCGGGCCCTATGCATTGACACGGACGGATCAGGGCGGAACCGTTCTGGGCGAGGCCGTGGCAGCAGCTCGCTTCGGCACTCTGATGACCGCGCTTCCGCCCGGGCCGCTCTGGCGGTGGGATCACGCCTCAAGTTGCGAGATCCTGCTCGTATCGGGTGCCCTTGCAAGCGTGGACGAGGCCGCCATGCTCGCGGGCAACAACGCGCTGGCGCTGGTGGGGCCGGATGGCGAGATCGAGATCGTCCTTTTCCGGCAGGCGACGCTTGTCGCCGACCGGCGATACAGGCTCTCGGGTCTGTTGCGCGGGGTGGGCCTTTCGGAGAGGGCGGCTCTGCGCATACTCGCGCCGGGCGCGCAAGCGATCGTCCTGGACGATGCCGTGGTTGATCTCGGCCTTGGCGTCGAGCATGTCGGGCAGAGAGTCGAACTCGCGATCATCCCGGCCGGGCGAGACATCGGTGATCCCGCCGTAGCCCGGACCGTTCAAGCAATCGCCGGCAAGACCTATCGTCCGCTCTCGCCGGTCCATGCAAGGGCGCGACGTGAGGCGGGTGGAATCCGTCTGACTTTCATCCGGCGTGCGCGGTTTGGCGGCGATAACTGGGAACTTTACGAGGTTCCCCTCGCCGAGGAACGCGAGGAATACCGGATCGAGATCCGAGACGGGGCAACAGTGAAGCGAAGCGTCACGGTTGCGACGCCGAAATATCTCTACGGGACCGCCGAGGAAACGGCCGATTTCGGCGCGCCTCGGGAAAGTCTGGACGTCACCATTGTCCAGCTTTCCACCAGGATTGGCGCCGGCGATCCGCTGGTGACGACGCTCCGCGTGCACTGAAGCCATCCAATTGGAGAATGCCATGGCTGCCGCCAACTTCGAGCGGGCGCTTGCGCTCGTTCTTCGACATGAAGGTGGTTTTTCCGACCATCCATCCGACCCCGGTGGCGCCACCATGATGGGGATCACGCAGGCCACGCTTGGCGCATGGCGCGGACAGCCCGTGACCAGAGCGGATATTCGCGAGCTTTCGCGACAGGAAGCCACGTCAATTTACCGGGTTCGATACTGGAACGCCGTGGCCGGCGATCAACTCCCCGCCGGGATCGATCTCGCGGCTTTCGATTACGCCGTGAATTCCGGGCCACAGCGGGTTATCCGCACCCTTCAGGGTCTGGTGGCCGTTGAGGTTGATGGTTGGATGGGGCCGCAAACCCTCGGTGCCATCCGTGCTGCCGATCCCCGATCTTTGATCGAGGCGCTTTGCGCTGCGCGCCTCCGCTTTCTCCGACAATTGCACACCTTTCCGATCTTCGGCCGGGGCTGGATGAGGCGCGTGGCCGAAATCGAGCGCGAAAGCCTCCGCCTCACCCTTTCCAGCCGGCCCGCCGGGACGGCAAACCAAAAGGAGAAGACCATGTTCGATACCAAGACGCTTCTGCAGAGCCGCACGGTCTGGGCCAATGTCGTTGGTTTCGGTTCGATCGCCCTTTCGCTCATGGGCTTCCAGACCATGGGTCTGGATCAGGGGCTCCTTACGGATCGGTTGCTCGAATTCGTGGCGGCTGGCAGCTTCGTGGCCTCGACAGTGTTTCGTGTCATCGCCACCAAGCGCCTGATCTGATGGGAAAACCGTTCGAACGGGAATCGGTTGGTCTCGAAATTCCCTCAAAGCGGTGTATGAAGCAAAAGAACAAGCGGAGCAGGAATTGCCTGCCCGCCCGCACCGCCTTGGGGAGTTCGTTCGAATGCGTCTGCTTGTGATCGAGGATGATCGCGACCTCAACCGCCAGTTGACCTCGGCGCTGGAACATGCGGGCTATGCGGTTGACAGCGCCTTCGATGGCGAGGAGGGGCATTTCCTCGGCGATACGGAGCCCTACGATGGGGTGATCCTCGATATTGGCCTGCCGAAGATGGATGGCATTCGCGTGCTGGAGAAATGGCGACGCGAAGGCCGCAAGATGCCCGTTCTGATCCTCACGGCGCGCGACCGCTGGAGCGAGAAGGTGCAGGGCTTCGATGCTGGCGCCGATGACTACGTGACAAAGCCTTTCCATATGGAAGAGGTGCTTGCGCGCCTGCGGGCGCTGCTGCGGCGCGCAGCCGGCCACGCCACGAGCGAATTGACCTGTGGCCCGGTCATTCTCGATACGCGCTCGAGCCGCGTGGTGGTGGACGGCAACCCGATCCGGCTGACGAGCCACGAATATCGCTTGCTGGCCTATCTCATGCATCACCAGGGCCGCGTGGTGTCGCGGACCGAATTGGTCGAGCATCTCTATGATCAGGATTTCGACCGCGATTCCAACACGATCGAGGTGTTTGTCGGTCGCCTGCGCAAGAAACTCGGCGTGGATGTGATCGAAACTGTCCGAGGTCTGGGCTATATCGCGCAGCCCCCGCGCGGGCCGGCCCCGAAAACGAAGTGAAGCCATGCGCTTCTCGCTTCCCGGCCCCACCGATCCACGCTCGCTGGCCGGGCGATTGTTCCTCTCGGCGATCCTGCTCTCCGTCCTCGTGCTGGTATCGACCGGTGCGATCCTGTCGGCCATCAACCGCCGCTCCGTCGAGGCGGCCTTTGATGAGCGCCTGAAGCTCTATCTGAAGGTGCTTGTGGCGGATGTGGCCGCATTGACCGATGGCAACAATGTCGAGCCCGGGAATCTCGGCGAGCCGCAGTTCCAGATTCCGTTATCCGGCTGGTACTGGCAGATCATGCGGATCGACATGGAGAGCAGCACGGCCGCAATCCTCCGCACCTCGCGATCGCTTTTCAACCAGCGGCTTCCTCCGCTTGTCGAACCCGGGATGCCATCGTTGCGCGGAGACTTCCGCGATGGCTACCGCACGGGACCGGAGGGGAGGCGCATTCGAATTGTCGAGCAGGAAATCGACCTGGGCGAGCAGAATCGATTCCTGATTTCAGTGGCGGGGAATGCCGAAGAGATCGTGGAAGAGCGGCGACGCTTCGACTTCGCGGTGCTCACATTGTTGAGCCTGCTCGGCCTTGCGCTCGGAATCTCCGCCTATGTGCAGGTTCGCTACGGTCTGCGGCCGCTGCGCGAACTGAGCCAATCACTGGCCCAGGTGCGAAACGGCGAGCGCGAGCGCGTGGAGGGCGACTT
>NZ_JBJTDY010000145.1:0-9008 GCF_046092605.1 Rhabdaerophilum sp.
TTCCACGCTTCTCGGATGGGCGCGGTTTTTCGATCGCAACATCGCTGCGCAATGCCGGCTATCGCGGTTCCTTGCGCGCGGTGGGCCCACCGCGCGTGAAGATCCTCGTCCACGAGATCGGAATCGAGGAATTCCGGGCGCGCGTGGAAGCGGAATTCGTGAAGCTCGACGGGCCGACCATCAATGCGGACCCGGAGGAAGTGGCGCGCATCGCCGCCTATTTCGCGCCGCCGGCCTATGAAAAACTGCCTGCTGTGAGCAAGGCTTGCGAAGCGATCAAGGCGGCGAACCCCGCTTTCGCGGCCTGGGCGGAGATCAACACCTTCCCGCACCGCCAGTCGGGTTATGCGGCGGTGACCATCTCGCTGAAGGGCGTTGGCGACGCGCCGGGCGATGCCACCTCCGACCAGATGCGCGCGGTGGCCGATCTCGCGGATGCCTATTCGTTCGGTGAAATCCGCGTCACGCATGCGCAGAACCTTGTCCTGCCTCATGTGAAGCAGGCCGATCTCTTCACGCTCTGGCAGAAGCTGGGCGCGGCGGGCCTTGCGGAAGCCAATGTCGGGCTCATCACCGACATCATCTCCTGCCCCGGCCTCGATTACTGCGCGCTCGCGACCGCGCGCTCCATCCCCATCGCGCAAAGCGTGGCGAAACGCTTCGCCGACCTCGACCGACAGCGGAACATTGGTCCGCTCAGCGTGAAGATCTCTGGCTGCATCAATGCCTGCGGGCATCACCATGTGGGCCATATCGGCATTCTCGGCCTCGAGAAGCGCGGCGCCGAGAGCTACCAGATCACCCTCGGCGGGGATGCCACCGAGAATGCGGCGATCGGCGAGATCATCGGGCCGGGGATTTCCGCCGAGGAGGTGCCGGACGCGATCGAGCGGCTCGTGGGCGTCTATCTCGCGCAGCGCGAGGGCGGCGAAACCTTCATCGATGCCGTGCGCCGTCTGGGCCTCGCCCCGTTCAAGGCCGCTTTCGCGGGGGAGGCGGCTCATGTCGCAGCTTGAATCATCCCTGCTCGATCGGAACGGAGCAAAGCCGGATATCTGGTCGCGCGAGGCAAGTGCCACACAGCGCCTCATTCCTTTTTCCGAACTCGCAAGCGCGCTCGCCAAGGCTGGCAACCAGCCGGTCGGCGTGGAGATTACCAATACGGTGCGCTTGCCGGAGCTGGAGCCGCATTTCGACCGGCTCGCACTGATCGCGATCACCTTTCCAAGCTTCTCGGATGGGCGCGGTTTTTCGATCGCAAAATCGCTGCGCAATGCCGGCTATCGCGGTTCCTTGCGCGCGGTGGGCCCACTGATCGCGGATCAGTTCGCTTATGCGCTGGCATGCGGTTTCGATGAGGTGGAACTTCCGCCTCACGTTGCGAGCCGCCAGCCGGCCGCGATCTGGCTTGCGGCGGCGCGGGCCTTCCGCGCGACCTACCAGACCAGCCATCAGACGGGCGGCAAGAGCATTCTGGAACAGCGCCGTGCTGCGCGGGGGAGGCTCGCGTGACCTTCGCTCTGGCGCGTGAGCTTCCGGGCCTTGCCCCTGTCGAGCGCATCCGCGCAATCCGGGCGGCGCTTTCCGGCGAGATCGTCTTCACCACGAGCTTCGGTCTCGAGGATCAGGTTTTGACGCATCTCGTCGTGGAAAGTGGCGCAGAGATCGCCTTCGCGACGCTCGATACGGGCCGGCTTTTCCCGGAAACGCATATGCTCTGGGCGGAAACCGAGGCGCGCTATGGCATCAAGGTCTTCGCCTATGCGCCGCGCCACGAGGCGGTGGAAGATTACATCGCCGAGAGCGGCATCAACGGGTTCTATGGGTCACTCGATGCACGCAAGGCCTGCTGCCATATCCGTAAGGTCGAGCCCCTCGGTCGTGCGCTGAAGGGCGCAGCGGGCTGGATCACCGGGCTTCGCGCCGATCAGAGCCCCGCGCGCGGCGACACGCCCTTCGCGGAAGAAAACGCGCAATACGGCCTCGTGAAGTTCAATCCGCTGCTGGATTTCAGCCGCGAGGACGCACTGGCCTTCGCGAAGGCCCACGATGTGCCGATCAACCCTCTGCATGAACGCGGCGTCCTCTCCATCGGCTGCGCACCCTGCACGCGGGCTATTCAGCCCGGTGAACCCGAGCGCGCCGGCCGCTGGTGGTGGGAAGATGAGGCAAAGAAGGAATGCGGCCTGCATGTCGGGCCAGATGGCAAGTTCGTGCACCCGCAACCCTTCAGGGAAGCCTTCGCATGACCACGATGAGCCTTTTTGGGATGACCCATTTGCAGCGCCTTGAGGCGGAAGCGATCTTCATCCTCCGCGAGGTGGCGGCGACGGCGGAGAAGCCGGTCTTGCTCTATTCGATCGGCAAGGATTCCGCCGTATTGCTCCATCTTGCGCTGAAGGCGTTCTATCCCGGCAAGCTGCCATTCCCGCTGCTGCACGTGGATACGACGTGGAAATTCCGCGAGATGATCTCATTTCGCGATGAAACCGCGAGGCGCCTCGGCGTCGACCTCCTCGTGCACACCAATCAGGAAGGCCTCAAGGCCGGCATCAACCCCATCGCCTCGGGCTCTCAGGTGCATACCGATGTGATGAAGACTGTTGCGCTGAAGCAGGCGCTCGATCTCCACGGTTTCGATGCCGCTTTCGGCGGCGCACGCCGCGATGAGGAGAAATCCCGCGCGAAGGAACGGGTTTTCTCTCTGCGCTCGCCCGGCCATCGCTGGGACCCGAAGAACCAGCGTCCCGAGCCGTGGAACCTCTTCAACACACGCAAAAAGCAGGGCGAAAGCTTCCGGGTCTTCCCGCTCTCGAATTGGACCGAGGCCGATGTGTGGGCCTACATCGCGCTCGAGAATATCCCCGTTGTGCCGCTCTATTTCGCGAAAGAGCGCGCGGTTGTCCGGCGCGGCGGCACGCTGATCATGCGCGATGACGATCGCCTGCCGCTGCTGCCCGGCGAGGTGCCGGAGATGCGGAAAGTCCGCTTCCGCACCCTCGGTTGCTACCCGCTGACCGGGGCGATCGAGAGCGAAGCCGATACGCTCGAAGGCATCATCGCCGAAATGAACGCTTCGCGTGCCTCCGAGCGGCAAGGTCGCCTGATCGACCATGACGGTGCCGCCTCGATGGAGGCGAAGAAACAGGAGGGGTATTTCTGATGGCCTCTGCCGCGCTCAAGCTCGTCGAAACTCTCGTACCGCTGGCCGAGCCCGCGCCGGCGCGCTCGGTTCTGCGCTTCATCACCTGTGGATCGGTGGATGACGGGAAATCCACGCTGATCGGTCGGATTCTCTATGAATGCGGCGCGGTATTCGAGGATCACCTCGAGGCGCTGGATCGTGACAGCCAGAGATTCGGCACCAACGGCAAGGCGCTTGATTTCGCGCTTCTCGTCGATGGCCTCGCCGCCGAGCGCGAGCAGGGCATCACGATCGATGTCGCCTATCGCTATTTCCAGACACCAAAGCGGCATTTCATCGTCGCGGATACGCCGGGCCACGAGCAATATACCCGGAACATGGCGACCGGCGCCTCCACGGCGGATGTCGCGATCCTGCTCGTCGATGCGCGGAAAGGCCTGCTGCCACAGACGCGCCGGCACTCCTTCATCGTCTCGACGATGGGCGTGCGGCAGGTGATCGTCGCCATCAACAAGATGGACCTCGTGGGCTATGACGAGGCGGTTTTCCGAGCGATTGAAACGGAATATCGCGCGCTGGCCGCAGCACTCGGCTTCGAGCGCATCACCTGCCTGCCGGTTTCGGCGCGCGAGGGCGACAACCTCTCGGTGCCTTCCGAGAATATGCCGTGGTTCACTGGCACGCCCCTGCTGCCGCTGCTCGAAACGCTGGATGTCGAGCCGCGCCGGGATGAAAATCCCGCTTTCGCTTTGCCCGTGCAATGGGTGAACCGCCCGAACCTCGATTTTCGCGGCTTTTCCGGCACCATCGCGAGCGGCCGCGTGAGCGTGGGCGATGCGATCGAGGCTTTGCCCTCGCGCCGCGAGAGCCGCATTGCGCGGATTGTAACAGCGGATGGCGATCTCGAAACGGCTTTCGCCGGGCAGGCTGTCACGCTTGTGCTGGCCGACGAGATCGACCTGTCTCGCGGCGATGTCATCGCTGCGCCGCTGGCCGTGCGTGCCTCTTCGCGACCGCGCACCCGGCAAGAAGTCGAGGCACGCGTGATCCTCACGGGTGAGAAAACGATCGAGCACGGCGCGCAGTTCCTCGTGAAGCTTGGCACCGCAATGGCCGGTGCAACGGTTTTGGCGATCCACGAGCGTACGAACATCGAGAGTTTTGACGGCGAGCCGGCAGAGAGCCTCGCACTCAATGCCATCGGGCGTGTGCGCCTCGCTTGCGACAAGCCGCTGGTGCTGACCGATTACGCACAATCCCGCGAACTCGGTGGGTTCATCCTCGTCGACCGCCTCACCAATGAAACGAGCGCCTTTGGTTTCGTTCTGCACGATGCCGCGCCCGACCTGAAGGACGCGACCGAGATTGACCTTGCCATCGCCCGCGTGCTGGGGCCGGAGGGGTCCGCCAAAAGGCAGGCCCGGCTGAACCTCATCACCTGGCGCGTTGCTTCGGCGTTGGGTGTCGCGGGGATCGTCTTCGCGCTCTCGGGGCAGGGGAGCATTGCAGCACTTGCGGGCCTTGCGGATCTCACGCTGCGGCCAATCGCGCGTGCCCTGCATGATGCGCTCTGGCGGAAAATCCAGGAGCGGCGTGAGGCCGGGCTCTCGCTTGACGGGGGCGGCATATGACACCGGACCCGCGCGCGCGTCGGCTGGATCTGCTTTTTCGGGTGGCGCTCGTGGCGCTCGCTCTCCTTTGGGCCTTTTACCCGCCTTCGGCGCAGCTCGGCATGGCGGCGCCTGTCATTGCCGAGGCCCGGCAATGACGAGGCGCGAACCGACCCTCGCGCGGCCGCGTCGCATCGAGCCGCTGGCGACGCTCCCGGTCTTCTTTAAGCTCGCCGGTCAGCGCGTCGTGCTCGCTGGCGCGACGGATGGCGCACTCTGGAAGGCGGAGCTTCTCGCGGCGGCCGGCGCGCATCTTCATGTGTTTGCAGAAGAATTCCCCGAGGCCTTCGCTGCATTGGCGGCGGATCCACCGGCGGGCTCCATCACGCTTCATGCGCGGGGCTGGCAGCCGGCGGATCTCGCGGGCGCGGCTCTTGCCATTGCCGATCTCGAAGAGGCGACAGAGGCGGAAGCCTTCGTGATAGCCGCGCGGGCGGCGGGTGCCGCCTTCAACGTGATCGACAAGCCGGATTTCTGCGCCTTTCAATTCGGGGCCATCGTCAATCGTTCTCCGCTGGTCATCGGCATTTCCACCGATGGCGCGGCACCCGTGTTCGGGCAGACGATCCGCCAGAAGATCGAGGCGCTGCTGCCTTCAGGCCTCAAGGCCTGGGCGGAAGCCGCACGCGACTGGCGTCCCTTCGTGCAGGCGCGCGAACTGGGCTTCGCCGCCCGTCGCATGGTCTGGGAGCGCTTCACCGCCATGGCGCTCGCTTCGCCTGAGCGAAAGCCCGATGCGCAGGACCGGGCGGCCCTGCTTGGCGCGCTCGGAACGATCGCGGGCGAGGAACCGCGTGGCCGCGTGAGCCTTGTGGGGGCCGGGCCAGGCGACCCGGAATTGCTGACTTTCAAGGCCGTGCGTCTCCTGCAATCGGCCGATGTGATCCTCTATGATGATCTCGTCTCGCCTCAGGTGCTGGAACTTGCACGCCGCGAGGCGCAGCGCATTCGCGTGGGCAAGAAGGGCCATGGCCCATCCTGCCGGCAGGATGAAATTTCGGCGCTGATGGTGTCGCTCGCACGCGAAGGACGGCATGTCGTGCGGCTAAAGAGCGGTGATCCCGGCATTTTCGGGCGCGCCACCGAGGAAATCGAGGCCTGCGCCTTGGCCGATATTCCTGTCACCATCGTGCCGGGCATCACGGCGGCACAGGGGGCTGCGGCGTCACTCGGCTTCTCACTCACGGAACGACGCGCGGCCCGCCGGCTGCAATTCCTCACTGGCCATGGGCAGGATGGGGAACTCCCGCAAGATATCTGCTGGAGCGCCATCGCGGATGAGACCGTGACGACCGTGCTCTACATGCCGCGCCGGACGCTTCGCGCATTCTGTGCGCGGGCCTTCGAGGCGGGTTTGCCCATGTCAATGCCGGCGCTTGCGGTGATGAATGCCACGCGGCCCGACCAGCGCGAACTCGGCGCTTCCCTCGCCTCGCTCCCCGCTGCGCTCGAGGCCTGGCCCGATGACGGGCCGGTTCTTGTGATGATCGGGCAGGTAACAGGCCGGCTGGTGATGGCCGAAACCCTGCGCGATGCAGCCTGAAACTGTTCAGCTCAGGTGATGACCGAGGCAGGAATGCGATAGGCCGTGGTGGACTTGATGCGCTCCATCGCAAAGCGCGAGGAGACGTTCTTTAACGCGAATTGGTCGATGAGCCGCTTGTAGAAGGCGTCATAGGCCGCCATGTCCTCCACCACCACGCGCAGCATGTAATCGATATCGCCAGCCATGCGGTAGAATTCCATCACCTCCGGCATGTTCGAAATGGCCTGCGCAAAACGCTTCAGCCATGCCGAGGAATGATCGGCTGTCTCGATCGACACGAAAACCGTGATGCCCAGCCCGATCTTTTCGGGAGCGAGGATCGCGACGCGACCCACAATCACGCCCGCTGCTTCGAGCTTCTGGATACGCTTCCAGCAAGGGGTCTGGGAAAGAGCGACATTCTCCGATAGTTCGGCGAGCGAGATATCCGCGCGCTCCTGAATCAAGGTCAGGATCTTTTGATCGATGCGATCCAGCTTGATCATGCAAGCACCCCGTCGTTAAAGAGAGATTTTAGAAATTCATTCTGATCTTGGTCAATAAATGACCGCGCAAATCAAAGAATTATCTTTTTTAGGATCTTTAGCAGAAAATTCGTCGTTTTATCTTCGGCGCTGGAGCAAACTCATCCTTCCCGTTTTTTCCGATCGCCCGCGTATGCTGGTTGCCGCCGTCATCAATCGAATTGCCCTGGATTTCTTCGGCAGCTTCGCTCCCTGATTGCTAATTCAGCCTCGCGGCTCGCACCATCCGTGGCACAATTTATCGCGACTAACTTCTCCGCCGAGATGATCCGGATCGCCAGGGCGAAGCCGGCACCAGGCAACCTTGAGTTCCGCGTCGCCGATGCCGAGGCGAGCTTTTTATCCGGCCCGTTTGACGCGATCTGTGCCTTCAATGTGTTGCATCTTGTGGATGATCCGGCGCGCTTGCTTGCTGACATTCACGATCATCTGAAGCCCGGCGGCCTTCTGATCTGCAAGACATGGTGCTTCGGGGATCTGAGCCGCATGCTGCGCTTTCTGTTTCATGCCATAGGCATAGTCGGGCTGTTCCCGCCGGCGCACCGCCTGACGATTGCAGACTTGCGGACCATGATTACTGCCGCCGGTCTGGAGCTCGTTGAGCAGCGCGTTCTGGGAGCCTATCCACAAAACCCCTACATCACGGCATCGCCCGCAAACCCTGCGTCAATCCGGTTCCGTCATCCATGGGCTGGGTTGCCGGGCAGAACTGACGACCTGGCACACAGACGTTTGGTGAAATCTGCGAGCGGCAGATTCTTTGCGTCATGCGTGAGGAATCGGTCATTCCGCATTCGGCCCCAAAACTATCATAGCCGTATCGCCTTCCCGCCCTTCATCGCCTTCAACTTGGTGCCGATCAGCGCCATGAGGATGGGCCCGACGGAGAATTGTCCCTCGCGCTTCTTCTCGGTGAGCGCGCGCAAATATCCGCCGGGGAAGCGCACCTCGTCGCCCTTCTGCAGGATCGCCGCGACAACAATCGAGGCATCGGCCTGCCCCATGGTTTCCACCGCATCGCGCCAGGCATCCGGCGAAATCCCGAGCATGGCGCGCACCAGCTCCGCGGCCTTCAGGAACTCGGACCAGCTTGGCGGTAAAGCCCCCTGCCCTTCCCGGCGGGGGATGTAATCGCGGATATCCGGGCAGGCCTCCAGCACCATCGGCAGCGGCGTGCCGAGGCTCGCGCGGGATGTCTCGATTACGCCTGCCTCCCCTTCCCTTCCCTGCCCGGTTTGAGCAGAGCCAAGGTTCTCAGGATCAGCCTCGCGCTCGTCGCTCCTGCCTTTCTTGAAAGCAGGTTCAGATTCGTAGAGGTCTGGTTTTGAATTCTGTTTGTGGCGCTCGGAATGGGACTCATTGGCGCTTGAATTTTTTGAATCTGTGAAGAGTTCCAGATGCTTCAGGATCCCGGCGGAAAAGCCTTCGAGATCGGTCGCAATCGCCTCGAGATCGGCGAGGCTGGCCGAGCGCTTGAGACGCCCCACAAGCGCCAGATATTGGCCGTGCAGGCCCTGCCAGTCGCCCGGAAGCGCCTCCTCCATGCCGAGCAGGATCATCTTGGTGATGTCCCGGCGCGCGAGCGTGATGCGTTCGCGGGCAAGTCGCAATGCACGGCGTTCCGCCTGAACCTCAGCCGCGAGCGCCTCGAATTCCTCGGCGCGGGCGATGAGCGGTGTCAGCTCGAAGCCGAAGGCGAGGCTCACCTCGCCATCCATGCCCCGGCGGGCGTAGCGCTTGCCGTTGGGGCTGTCGCGGCGGATGACGATGCCGGCTTCCACGAGCGCCGCAAGATGCCGCCGCAGTGTCGCTGGCGCGATGCCATGGGCGCGGGAACAGAGCTTCTCGTTCGAAGGGAAAACGATCGGCGTCTCGCCCGCGACCAGCATCGTCTCCTGGTGGAACGAGAGCAGCGCGGAAAGCACGGCAATCGCACGATCCGGCAGGCCGAGCTTGTCCTTCGCCTCCGTGATGGCCTGGAAGATTTTCCATTTGTGGACGGTCTTCTCGGGTTCGACCGCCCTCGCCTGCTGCTGCGTGGCGATCAGGCCAAGCGAGAGCATTCGCCGCCCGAAGGGCGTCGTCACCAATCCCTGTTGAATCATGGTCCTTGCCTCAATCAG
>NZ_JBJTDY010000146.1:0-10156 GCF_046092605.1 Rhabdaerophilum sp.
GTAAGCGCAGCGATGGTCCGACGACCGCCGAGCGCGAGGAGTTGATGCGGCTGCGCCGCGAGAACCACCGCCTGCGTCAGGAGCGCGACATCCTGTCACAGGCGGCGGCCTGGTTTGCGCGCGAGAGCAAGGCGAGCCCGAACGGGTTTTCCGGTTCATGAGCGCTCACCAGGCCGTGTTCCCGATCAAGTCCATGGCCCGCGTCTTCAAGGTCTCCGCGTCAGGCTACTACGCCGGGCGCGGCAGGCCGGCTTCGGCACGGGCAAGCGCCGATCTCGATCTGACCCGCAGGATCCGCACGATCCATGCGAGTTCGCGCGGGACCTATGGCGCGCCGCGCGTCCATGCCGAGTTCAAGGCGGAAGGCATGGCCATCGGCAAGAAGCGCGTCACCCGCCTGATGAAGGCTGCCGGGATTGTCGGCGCAAGCCGGAGCCGAAGCATGAAGACGACGCGGCGCGATCCTGATCATCACCCTGCCAATGACCTGGTTCGCCGGAACTTCTTTGTCGCGAAGCCGAACGAACTCTGGGTCGCGGACATCACCTTCGTTCCCACGCTCGCAGGCTTCCTGTTCCTGGCGGTTGTGCTCGATGCATGGTCGCGCCGGATCGTCGGCTGGGCTTTCTCGGCGGACCTGAAGACTCGCGTGGTGCTCGACGCCCTCGACATGGCGCTTGCCGCCCGCATGTCACTGGCCACCGAATACTCCCTGAATGTGGCCTTTGAATTTTCCCTTTCTGAGCACGTTGTCTGGCCTGTGGAGGGCGCGCCCTCCGCAGGCCAGATTCTTCTCGATGCCGCCGATCATGCCGTCGTTGGAGACGGGGCACGGAGCGGCGCGAGTGATACAGCTTGGAGAACTCGTGATGATTTTGGGATTGCACCGGGAAGGCCTGTCCATCAGCGCCATCGCCCGCAGAACTGGCCGGGATCCGAAAACGATCCGCAAGTACATTGAGCGGGGGCTTGAGCCCCCTGTTTATGGGCCCCGGCAGGTGGGCCGGCCGGGCAAGCTACGACCGTTTGTCGACTTTATCCGGGAACGATTGTCGTCCTTCCCGGACCTGACAGCGACCCGGCTCCTTCGCGAAATCCGCGAGCGCGGCTATGGTGGGGCTTACTCGCCTGTGAAGCGGCTTGTCGCTGCGCTTCGGCCCGATAACGGGCCGAAGCCGTTTGAGATCCGCTTCGAGACGCCCCCCGGCTTGCAGGCGCAGGTCGATTTTGCCCGGTTCGTGGTTGCCTTCGAGGATGAGCCGGGTTCAACGCGGATCATCTGGCTGTTCAGTCTCGTGCTGGGCCATTCGCGCTTCATCTTCGCCCGCTTTGTCCTGCATCAGGACCTTCAGACGCTGCTCCGCTGCCATATGGCCGCGTTCGGGGCGATTGGCGGCGTCCCTGTCGAGATCCTTTATGACCGGATGAAGACGGCGGTCACGGGTGAGGATAGCGAGGGGCACATCATCTACAACCGGTCGCTTCTGGCGCTGGCCCAGCATTACGGCTTCCTGCCGAAGGCTTGCAAACCGTATCGGGCGAAAACCAAGGGCAAGGTGGAGCGTCCCTTCCGCTACATCCGCGAAGACTTCTTCCTTGGACGCAGCTTCCGGAACATGGAGGATCTGAACCGGCAGCTTGCTGACTGGCTCGGCACGGTGGCGAATGTGCGCTTGCACGGGACCACCAACCGCATCGTCTCGGAAGCCTTTGCCGCCGAGCGACCGGAGCTTCAAGCTCTCCCGGCTGGGCCCTTCGACGCGCTGATCAAGTTGGAGCGGCGGGTGAGCCATGACGGCGTCGTCGCGATTGGAGGGAACTATTACAGCGTCCCGGACCGGACGCGCCGGATCGTCGAAGTGCATCAACTGGCCCATGAGATCCGCATCCTCGATAGCGGTCGCCTCGTCGCTTGCCATCCGGTTGTGGAAGGCCGCAAGCAATACCGGATCAATCCTGCCCATCGTCAGGGGAATGCGTCACGCGCGAGATCGCATGGCTATCCGCGACAGAGCGAGGATGGGCTGACCTTCCTCCGGCCCGGCGATCAGGTACCAAGCCGCCCGCTTGCCCTTTACCAGGCAATCGGCGACAGGCTCGCCGCGCAAGGCGCTGGAGCCGGATCATGAGCACCGCCATCCGTAATCCACAACCCACCACACTCGACAGCATCAAGAAGAGCCTGGTTGCCTTGCGCATGCCGCGAGCGCTGGAAGTGCTTGATCAGGCTGTGCGCCGGATCGAGCAGGGTGAGATCGACGCTATCGGCGCCCTCGACCAGATCCTGATGGAAGAGCTCTCGGTCCGGGAGAACCGGCGCATCAGGATGGCGCTGCTTGTTGCGAGGCTAACCGCAATCAAGACGCTTGCCGGCTTCGACTTTACCTTCCAGCCTTCGCTCGACAGGAACCGCATCCTGGCACTCGCCGAGCTTACCTTCATCGACCGGGGCGAGGTCGTGCATCTGCTCGGTCCACCTGGCACCGGCAAAAGCCATCTCGCCACGGCGCTCGCGGTCGAGGCCGTGAAGGCCGGGAAGAGTGTCGCCTTCTCGACCCTTGCCGATCTCGTCACTTCGCTGGCCAAGGCTGAAAAAGAGGGGACCTTGCGCGAGCGTATCCGCTACCTCGCAAGGCCGCAGCTCCTTGTGGTCGACGAGATCGGATACCTGCCTGTCGTCCCTGGCGGCGGCAACCTGTTCTTCCAACTCGTCAACGCCCGCTACGAAAAGGGCGCCATGATCCTCACCTCAAACCGCGGCTTCGCGGAATGGGGCGATATCTTCGGAGACCCTGTTGTCGCCACTGCGCTGCTCGACAGGCTGTTGCACCATGCCGTCGTGATCCAGATCGAGGGCGCAAGCTATCGCCTCCGGCAACACGCCGATCTGATCCCGGAGCATGTGCGTTCGAAGGCTTCCATCACCCCACCGCCGGCCTTCAAGCGGCGTGGCCGTCCCCCGGGAAAGGTGCTGAACGAGGGACTATCTGAAATTTTGTGCTCGGGGCGGGTTGAACCTCATGCGATTTTGAACCGCTCCTCGAACAGGATCGCGAATTGGGACTTTGCTTCGGTCCATTCGCGAGCCGACATTTTCCACTCCTTGGTGACATCGCGCAAGACGAGAAAAATCAGCTTCATTGCGGCCTCGTCAGTCGGGAAATGGCCCCGGATTTTCACGGCGCGGCGGAGCGACGAATTCAGCGCCTCGATGGCGTTGGTGGTGTAGATGATCTTCCGAACGGCCTCGGGAAACGCAAAAAACGGGATGACCCGATCCCAATTCCGGCGCCAGGCCCCGGTGATGGCGGGATATTTTTTGCCCCAATCGCCGGCTTCGAAGGCGTCGAGGGCCGCCAAACCAGCGTCGGCGTCCTTTGCCCGATAGATCTCACGAAGGGCCGGCACGAGCGGCTTCCGATCCTTCCATGAGACGAACTCAAGGCTATGCCGGATCAAATGTACGATGCAGGTCTGGACCAGTGCCTGCGGAAACACCGCATTGATGGCTTCCGGGAAGCCCTTGAGCCCATCGACGACCGTGATCAGGATATCCTCGACACCGCGGTTCTTGAGCTCATTCATCACCCGGAGCCAGAACTTGGCGCCTTCTGTCGTCTCGATCCAGATGCCGAGAATGTCTTTGGTGCCGTCGGCTTGCACGCCCAGGGCAAGGTAGACTGCCTTGTTGCGCACGAGGCCTTCGTCGCGGATCTTGACCCGCATGGCATCAAAGAAAACAAGCGGATAGCTCGTCTCCAGCGGCCGGTTCTGCCATTCGGCAACGGTCTCCATCACCGCATCGGTCACCGTCGAAATGAGGTCCGGCGAGACGTCGAGGCCATAAAGCTCCATCAGATGGCCCTGGATCTCGCGTACCGTCATCCCCCGCGCATACATCGAGATGATCTTCGTGTCGAAGCCAGGAAACCGGCGCTGGTATCGTGCGATCAGCTTCGGATCGAAACTGCCCTCGCGGTCCCGCGGAATCCGTAGATCCAGCTTCGACGTCTCCGTCAGAACCGTCTTCTTCGAAAAGCCATTGCGACGGTTCGGCTTGCCAGCGGCAGCCTCGCCCTCGAGATGATCATCCAGCTCGGCGTTCAGCGCCCGCTCGGCCAGCGCCTTCTTCAGGTCATCCAGCAAGCCATCCTTGGCGAAAACGTCTTTCGGATCACGCCCTGCCAGAAGCTGATCCAGTATGTCCTTCTTGATTGCCATATGCGCCTCCATCGGCGTCAGTATGGCCCCAAGCACAAGATTCACGACAGTCCCCCCTTATCAGCCAGCAAGGCCTCGATCTTGTCGGCGATCATGCGCATCAACGGCGCGAAGCCCTTGATGTCGTGCGCTTCTCCGCCCGTCACGACGAAGCCGAGCGGGCGTCCTCTGGCATCGCACCGGGCGTGGAGCTTGGTGGTCAAGCCGCCGCGCGATCGGCCAAGCGCCTCGGTTTGTTGAGTCCCCTTTTTATGCCGACTGCGCAGTGATGTGCCCGGACGATGGTGCTGTCGATCATGTCGGCGGTGGGGTCTCGCTCGACCATCTCCGCCAGGCTTTCCAGCATGGCGTCGAAGGCCCCGACCTCCAGCCAGCGGCGGTAGCGCCGGAAGATGCTGTTCCATTTGCCATACTCGTCAGGAAGATGCCGCCACTGCGCACCTGTCCGCGCCAGCCACATCATGCCCTCGAAGTAGCGGCGGTTATCCTCCGCAGGCCGACAGCCACGCCCGCGCTCCGCAGGCAGCAAAGGCCCGATCACCGCCCATTCCTCGTCCGTCAGACCGATCCGCTCACCCAAGGCATCCTCCAAAAAGAAGCCTTGAATCAATCTCAGAGTCTCACGTCAACCTTTGTCCACGAAGCCTAACATTCCAGCCGGACCACTCAGTGGGGGCCGATCACTCGCCGGTCTTGCGCCGCGCGATGGAGTCCGCTTGCTTTTTAAAAATCGATATTCTTAAATAAAATCGATTTTTAGGAGTCGCCCGTGGCCCTCATCGATATCTCGCCTGCCTTCCAGGCCGGCATGCCGGGCTGGCCCGGCGACACGCCGTTCCAGGCGGAGCGGAGCTGGGCCATTGGTCCGGGCTGCCCGGTGAATGTCTCGCGGATCACGCTCTCGAGCCATGTCGGGGCCCATGCTGATGCGCCGCTGCATTTCGAGGCCGACGGGCGGGCGATCGATGCGATGCCACTCGAACGGTATATCGGCCCCTGCCATTTGGTCGACGCCCGTGGCGGAGACGGGCCGATCCAACCGGAACGGGTGCTCCCTGCCCTGCCCGCGCAGGTCGAGCGCGTGCTGATCCGCCAGTACGAGCATTATCCGGAAACATGGGATGCCGGGCTGCGCGGTCTCTCTCCCGCCCTGGTCGAGGCGCTCGCCGATCGTGGCTGCCGGCTCATCGGCGTCGATGCGGCTTCGGTCGATCCGACCGACTCCAAGACGCTGGACGCCCATCACGCCATCGAGCGGCGGGGGATCGCGATCATCGAGGGGCTGGTGCTCGATCATGTCGCGCCTGGTCCATATGAGCTGATCGCACCGCCGCTGCGCATTGCCGGATGCGATGCGGCGCCACTGCGCGCCGTCCTCAGAACCCTGTGAAGCCAAGGACAGAAGCATGGCCCTTTCTCGCGCCGATTGCGAAGCGATGGACCGGGACGACCCGCTCGCCCCCAAGCGCGCGGCCTTCCTGCTGCCTGAAGGACAGATCTACCTCGACGGCAATTCGCTGGGCGTGCTCCCGCGCGGTGTTGAAGAGCGCGTGGTCGATCTGATCCGCAACCAGTGGGGCAAGGATCTGATCGTCTCCTGGAACAAGCATGGCTGGATCGACCTACCGCAGAAGGTCGGCAACCGGATCGCGCGCCTCGTGGGTGCGGAGCCGGGCAGCGTGATCTCGGCGGATTCGACGTCGATAAATCTGTTCAAGCTGGTGGCGGCCGCGCTCGCGCTCAATCCCGGCCGCGGCACCATCCTCTCGGACACCGGCAATTTCCCGACCGACCTCTACATGGCGAGCGGTGTCGCCGGGATGATGGCCAAGGGCGTGCGCGTGACAACAGTCGCACCCGAGGATGTGGCGAGCGCGATCGACGCGGATACCGCGCTGGTGATGCTCACCCATGTCGATTACCGCACCGGGCGCATGCACGATATGCGGGCGATCACCGCGCTGGCCCATCAGCATGGCGCGCTGATGCTCTGGGATCTAGCGCATTCCGCAGGTGCGATGCCGCTCGATCTGGCCGGCTGCGATACGGATTTTGCGGTCGGCTGTTCGTACAAGTACCTGAATGGCGGGCCGGGCGCGCCCGCCTTCCTCTATGTCGCGCCGCGTCACCAGGACAGCGCGATCTCGCCGCTGTCGGGCTGGCTCGGCCATGCCGCGCCCTTCGCCTTCGATCTGGACTATCGCCCCGCCGAGGGAATCGGCCGTTTCATCTGCGGCACACCGAACCTGCTGTCGCTGGTGGCGCTGGATGCTGCACTCGACGCGTTTGACGGCGTGGATCTCGATGCCCTGCGGCGGAAGAGCGAGCAGCTCGGCGACCTCTTTATCAGGCTCGTCGATCAGGAGTGCTCCGGCTTTGGCCTCGCCTCCGCGCGCCAGGCAGCGGCACGCGGCTCCCAGGTCAGCCTGCGGCATCCGGAAGGTTACGCGATCATGCAGGCGTTGATCGCGCGCGGGGTGGTCGGCGATTTCCGCAGCCCGGATGTGCTGCGCTTCGGCTTCACGCCGCTCTATCTCGGCTTTGCCGATGTGTTCGACGCGGTTGCGCATCTCAAGGCGGTGATGGCGGCCGGCGAGTGGCAGCGCGCCGAATTCCGCACCCGCGCCAAGGTGACATGAGGGGCATGCCATGACCGACAACCGCAATCTGCCGGAAGGCGCCTATTCGGATTTTGGTAGGGGCGGCCTGAGCTACGGTCAGTATCTCGCGCTCGACGACATGCTGCAGCTCCAGCGCCCCGTCAGCGCCGAGCATGACGAGATGCTCTTCATCGTCATCCATCAGGCGACCGAGCTGTGGATGCGGCTGATGCTGCACGAGATTCACGCGGCCATCAGCGAGATCCGGGCGAACCGGCTCGGACCCAGCTTCAAGATGCTGGCGCGCGTCTCCCGCATCCAGTCGATCCTGATCGAGAGCTGGTCCATCCTCTCGACCATGACTCCCGCCGACTACCTGAAGTTCCGCGACAAGCTCGGGCCGGCCTCCGGCTTCCAGTCGCAGCAATATCGCGAGCTGGAATTCCTGCTCGGCAACAAGCGCGAGGCCTTTCTGGCGCCGTTCCGCCACCAGCCCGGCGTGCATCGCCATCTCGAAGACGTGCTCGCCACGCCAAGCCTCTATGACGAGGCGATCCGCGCCCTGTCGCGTCGGGGCTTTTCGATCGATCCGGCGGTGCTTGCGCGCGATGTTCGCAAGTCCCACGAACCGGACCCGAGCGTTGAGGCGGCATGGCTGGAGATCTACCGGAACACCGGGACGCATTGGGAACTCTACGAGCTTGCCGAGAAGCTGGTCGATCTCGAGGATGCCTTCCAGCAATGGCGGTTCCGCCATCTCGGCACGGTCACTCGGATTATCGGCGCCAAGCGCGGCACGGGCGGCACAGCCGGGCTCTCCTACCTCAAGCGCGCCCTGGATTATTGCTTCTTTCCCGAGCTGTGGAGCGTCAGGACCATCCTGTGAGTACGCCTGCTGATCATGCCCGAAGCCGGACCGGCGAGGCCTATCGCGTACTGCGCGCGGCCATCGTTGCGGGCTCGCTCGCGCCGGGCTCGCGTCTCAGCCCCAACGAATTGTCGCAACGCTTCCAGCTGGGCCCGACACCGATCCGCGAGGCTCTGGCGCGTCTCGCAGCCGAGAACCTGGCCGTCGCGATCGAGCAGCGCGGCTACAGAGCGGCACCGCTTTCCGTGGGCGAGCTCACCGAATTACTTGATCTGCGCCTTGGCTTCGAGCGCGAGGCGCTGATCCGCTCGATGCGCGCGGGGAATGACGAATGGGAGGCCGGCATTGTCGCGGCTTACCATTTCCTCGCGCGCTGCGAACCGCCCCGTCCGGGCCAGGATGCCGAGGCCATCGCCCTCTGGGGCCAGCGGCACGATGCCTTTCATCTTGCTCTGATCGACGGGGTGAAAGCGCCGTGGCTCCGGCGGTTCCATCGTCAGGCGATCGAGCAGATTGAACGCTACCGGCTGGCCATCCTACGGGCCGGACAGGCAGGGCCGCCGGACGCGCGCCTCGCGCGCATCCTCTCGCATCAGGACCATGCTGAATTGCGTGACGCAGTGCTCGCCCGGGATGAGCCGGCCGCCCTGCAACGCCTCGACCGGCATGTCGGCGAGACGGCGGCAATTTTCGCCGCCCAGTTCGCGGCGGTACAGGCAAGAGCAAAGCTCGGAACCGGCTAGACTGCGTCCAGGCAACCGTTCTGCTGGGATTGGCGATCCGGATGTGCATGGCAGCATCGCCTAGTTGAGCGTCCGACGACCGGAGCGGCGCATCCTGCCCCGGCGTCGACGGCCAGTCCGGTTATCCGCCTGCATGCGAGCGGACGATCGCTTCTGCCTCGATCTCCACCCGATGGTCGCCGATCAGACCGGCAACACGAACGAGCGTATTGGCCGGTTTGATGTCACCAAGCACGCGGCCATGCGCCCTGGAAATGGCCAGCACATCGGCCTCGTCGGTGATATAGATGCGCGTGCGGACGATATCCTCGGCCCTGCCGCCGAGCGAGGTCACCGCCGCAACAATACGGTCAAGGATATAGGTGGTCTGAGCTCCGGCGTCCGCAGTCGCCACCTCCCGCGACATTCCTGCGATTGCCGTCGTGCCGGAGACAAGAATGCGATCGCCGATCCGCTGGGCGCGGCAGTAGCCGGCGATATCTTCCCAGGATGAGCCCGTCAGCACGCGCTCCGCACCATTGATCGCGGGATGCCGGACGAAGGCCCTCTCGACATGGTCCAGATGGTGGGACAGGTCGCCAGAAGCTGTCAGGAAGGGCGGGCGCCTGTATTCGTCACCGCAATCACCGGGGATGGGTTGCGTGCCGGCGAAGGCCGCCTCGAGCGCAGCAAGGTCCTCCTTGTCGAGAGAGAAGGAGAACAGGCGCCGATTGTCATCGACATGGATTGCCTCGCCAAGGCGCGCACCGACGATGACCCCGGCCACGCGCTGCTGCTGCATCACCCAGCGCGTCGCGACATTCGAACCCGAGACCCCATGCTTGAGCGCGATGCCGGCCGCTGCGCGCAGCACGGCCTGGAATGCTTCCCAGCCGCCGGCCGCCTTGATGAAGCGATGATACTTCATCTTGGACCAGTCGGCGATCTCCCGGGGTTCTGGCTGGCCGATCCAGCGCTCGGACAGGAACCCACCGTTCAGGGTTCCATAGCCCAGCAGCCACGCATCATACCGTGCGCAGACCTCCGCAAGATCGCCGGCGGCGCGCCGGTCCATCAGCGAGAAGCTGACCTGATTGGTCCGCAGCGGCACGCCATCGGCCAGTGCAAGATTGAAATGCGCCGCGTCGAAATTGGTGACGCCCAGTTCGCCGATCAGCCCCTCCGCGCGCAGGCGCGCCAGCTCGTGGAGCGCATCCAGCCAGGCCGGGTGCTCGAAGGTCCACCAGTGGAACTGGAGGAGATCGACGCGGTCGACACCCAGGCGGGAAAGACGCTCCTGCACGCCTTCACGCACAACCCTGGCCGTCATCGGCCCGGGAGGCGGGCACCATTTCGTCAGCATGCGCGGGCGCGGCTGGCCTCCCCGCGCGAGCAGCCGCCCGGCAATCAGTTCCGCGCTGCCGTAATGGTCGGCCATGTCGAACGTATCGAACCCTGCCGCAGCATAGGCCGAGAGCCAGTCCGCACCGACCTCCGGATCGATCAGTCGCCCTTCTTTCTCGATATCGGCCACCTGCCAGAGCCCGGTCAGGACGCGCGAGACATCCAGTTCGCCGCCCAGGCGGATACGCTCAATGTTTGGGGTCATGGACTCACTTCGTCAGATTGAGAAAACGGAACGAACGGGTGATGTCAGCCTCCAGCGCAGCATGCGCCGCCGCCCGATCTCCCCGCCTCAAGGCGTCGATGATCTCGTGATGATGGGCGTGCTCGACGATCTGGCC
>NZ_JBJTDY010000147.1:0-5121 GCF_046092605.1 Rhabdaerophilum sp.
TGATGGCTCGATGCTCGAATACTGGCTCGAGAACAAGGGGCCGATCCAGGCTTCGCGTCCGGGCTCCGGCTCGTAGCGCACGCCTTTCGGTCCGAGCACGCGGGGCCCTCTCCTTCTCGCGGCATGCTCGACCGGAACTCCCGCTCGGGGGAGACTTGCAAGGGTCGGTTCGCGTGATCGCGGATCGGCCCATTCTTTTGCTCAGCCGCGGCGGCTGCCCCTCAGAACGGGATGTCGTCGTCGAGATCGCCGCCCTTGCCACGCGGAGGCGCGGAGCGACCACCGCCGCCACCCATTCCGCCACCACCGCCGCCACCACGGCTCATGCCACCCCCGCCCCGATCATAGCCCACCGCACCGCCCATATCGTCGCCGCCGCCCATCTCGGCGCGACCGCCGCCTTCGCGGCTATCGAGCAGCGTGAGTTCACCGCGATAGCGCTGGAGCACGATTTCGGTGGAATAGCGCTTCTGGTTGTCCTTGTCGGTCCATTCGCGCGTCTGGAGCTGGCCTTCGAGATAGACCTTCGAGCCCTTGCGCAGATATTGCTCGGCCACCTTCGCGAGGTTCTCGTTGAAGATCACCACCGAATGCCATTCGGTCTTCTCGCGGCGCTCGCCGGTCTGCTTGTCGCGCCAGTTCTCCGAGGTCGCGATGCGCAGGTTGACGACCGGATCGCCATTCGCGAGCCGCCGCGTCTCGGGATCGCGCCCGAGATTTCCCACCAGAATGACCTTGTTGACCGAACCCGACATGCCCGTTCCCCGTCTCTCGCGCTGTCCCGACGGCCCTCCGGCCGAAGCTTGTCCTTCATAAGCCGGCCCAACGGCCCATGACAGGCCTGATGACGGCTTGTGCACAGCCATGGCGCCAGCATGCTCATGCCGTGCTCATGCGGCGTCCATGCCACGCACTCATATGTTCTTTTTTTGTTCTTTTCAATCCCTTCAATCCGTGGCAGAGTTTCCAGCGTAGAAACGGCATTGGGCAAGGGCCGGCTTGCGGGCGGGTTGGCGCATGCCTAACTCTGGCGCAGCTCCACCGGTCACAGGTTCCCATGTCGAAGTCGAAACCCTTGCGTGCCGTGCAGGCGGACGCTGTCGAAAGCCTTTTCGATGAAGCCGCCCTGCGCTTCCCCGGCGAGCGGGTGCTCAGCGTGCGCGGTGCGCGCGAGCACAATCTGAAGAATGTCGATCTCGTCCTCCCGCGCGACAAGCTGGTGGTGTTCACCGGTCTTTCGGGATCGGGCAAATCGAGTTTGGCCTTTGATACGATTTATGCCGAGGGACAGAGGCGCTATGTGGAAAGCCTCTCGGCCTATGCGCGCCAGTTCCTCGAGATGATGCAGAAGCCGGATGTCGACCAGATCGACGGGCTCTCCCCGGCCATTTCCATCGAACAGAAGACCACCTCGAAGAATCCGCGCTCCACCGTCGGCACGGTGACGGAGATCTACGATTACATGCGCCTGCTCTGGGCGCGCGTGGGCATTCCCTATTCGCCCGCGACCGGGCTTCCCATCGAGAGCCAGACCGTGAGCCAGATGGTCGATCGGGTGCTGGCCCTGCCGGAGAAGACGCGCGCCTACCTGCTGGCGCCGGTCATCCGGGGCCGCAAGGGTGAGTATCGCAAGGAGCTCGCGGATTTCCTGAAGCGCGGCTACCAGCGCGCGAAGATCGACGGGCAATATTTCGAGATTGCCGAGGCCCCTGCCCTCGACAAGAAGCTCAAGCACGACATCGACGTGGTGATCGACCGCATCGTGGTGCGGCCGGACATTGCCAGCCGCCTCGCGGATGGCTTCGAGCAGGCGCTGGACATGGCCGACGGCATCGCCGTGCTCGAATTCGCCGACGAGAAGGAGGCGGATGGCACGGCCCGCCGCATCACCTTCTCCTCGAAATTCGCCTGTCCCGTCTCGGGCTTCACGATTCCCGAGATCGAGCCCAGGCTTTTCTCGTTCAACAACCCGTTTGGCGCCTGCCCCACCTGCGGCGGCATCGGCCACGAGATGAAGATCGATCCCGGCCTCATCGTGCCGGATGAAACGCTCACGCTCCTCAAGGGCGCCATCGCCCCCTGGGCGCGTTCCACCTCTCCCTATTACGGGCAGACGCTGGCAGCGCTCGCAAAGCACTACGGCTTCCCGCTCAACAAGCCGTGGGCCAGCCTGCCCGACAGCGCAAAGATGGTCATCCTCTACGGTTCCGGCGCCGAGCCCGTGCGCTTCGCCTATGAGGATGGCATGCGCGCCTACGAGGTGGTGAAGCCCTTCGAGGGTGTCATCACCAATCTCGAGCGCCGCTACAAGGAAACCGAAAGCGATTGGTCCCGCGAGGAAATCTCGCGCTTCATGTCGGCGACACCCTGCTCGGATTGCGAGGGCCACCGCCTGAAGCCCGAGGCGCTCGCGGTGAAGATCGCGGGGATGCATATCGGCCGCGTGACGGAGAAATCCGTGGCCGAGGCGGGGCGCTGGTTCGAGGCCTTGCCGGGCGAACTCACGCCGAAGCAGAACGAGATCGCCGCGCGCATCCTCAAGGAAATCCGTGATCGCTTGCGATTTCTTTCCGATGTCGGCCTCGATTACCTGACGCTGTCGCGCTCCTCCGGCACGCTCTCGGGCGGCGAAAGCCAGCGCATCCGGCTGGCGTCGCAGATCGGCTCCGGCCTCACGGGCGTGCTCTATGTGCTGGATGAGCCCTCGATCGGCCTGCACCAGCGCGACAACGAGCGTTTGCTGGTTACTCTCAAGCGTCTGCGCGATCTCGGCAATTCCGTGATCGTCGTGGAGCATGACGAGGATGCCATCCGCGAGGCGGATTATGTCGTCGATATCGGCCCCGGCGCGGGCGTGCATGGCGGGCAGATCATCGCGCAGGGCACGCCGGCCGAGGTGATGGCGAACCCGAAATCGCTCACGGGCCGCTATCTCACGGGCATCGAGAGCATTCCCGTGCCGAAGAAGCGCCGCAAGGCCGCGCCCGCGCGGATGCTGAAGCTCGTGGGCGCCTCGGGCAACAACCTGAAGCAGGTTTCGGTCGATATCCCGCTCGGGCTTTTCACCTGCGTCACCGGCGTTTCGGGGGGCGGCAAGTCCACGCTCGTGATCGAGACGCTCTTCAAGGCCGCGGCACGCCGCCTCAACGGGGCGCTGGAAATGCCCGCGAAATTCGAGCGCATCGAAGGCCTCGAAATGCTCGACAAGGTGATCGACATCGATCAATCGCCGATCGGCCGCACGCCGCGTTCCAACCCCGCGACCTATACCGGCGCCTTCACGCCGATCCGTGACTGGTTCGCGAACCTGCCGGAAGCGAAGGCGCGCGGCTACCAGCCGGGCCGCTTCTCGTTCAACGTGAAGGGCGGCCGCTGCGAGGCCTGCCAGGGCGATGGCGTCGTCAAGATCGAGATGCACTTCCTGCCCGATGTCTATGTCACCTGCGATGTCTGCAAGGGCAAGCGCTATGACCGCGAGACGCTGGAGGTGAAATTCCGCGACCATTCCATCGCGGATGTGCTCGACATGTCGGTGGAAGCGGCGGCTGATCTTTTCAAGGCCGTGCCCTCGATCCGCGAGAAGATGGAAACGCTCGCGCGTGTCGGCCTCGGCTATGTCAAGGTGGGTCAGCAGGCGACCACGCTGTCGGGTGGCGAGGCGCAGCGCGTGAAGCTCTCGAAGGAATTGTCACGCCGCGCGACGGGCCGCACGCTCTACATCCTCGACGAGCCCACAACCGGACTGCACTTCCATGATGTGAAGAAATTGCTCGAAGTGCTCCATGAACTCGCCGACCAGGGGAACACGGTCGTGGTGATCGAGCACAATCTCGAAGTCATCAAGACCGCCGATCACGTCATTGATATGGGCCCGGAGGGCGGCGATGGCGGCGGCATGGTCGTCGCAAAGGGCACGCCGGAGGATATCGCGAAGGCCGAGGCCTCGCATACCGGGCGCTTCCTGCGGGATGTTCTGAAGCGGGGAAGAGCGACCTGAGGCGGCATGGATCGGGGATCGCGAAGATCGTGATCGGGCAAGGCTCATCACGATCCAGGCGGCTGGCGGGCCTTGCCTGCCTTTCGCGCAATCCCCCGGCCCTTCCTTGCACAATCCTGATAAAGCGGGAGAATTCCGGCTAGTCCAGACGCAAATGCGCTCCGGGCGGCACGCGGGCCACGCCATGGGCTGCCCCTCCTGATATGCAAAAAACGCATAGATGCCGCCCAAAAAAGAGGCCATCATGCCTATTTTCCGCCTTTTTTGCACTGCATAAAAGCTGGCGAATCCGAGAGCGGTGACGCGGTTGGCGCGGTTCTCACGCGGGGTGGTCCGAAAGGATCCGAGCCCGAGCGAGAGGGTCCGGCACCCCTGCCCCCGGTTCGCCAGTTTTGGAGAAAGACAATGATCTTGACCACCCTCATCGGCCGCCTCAAGGCCTATCTGCGCTATCGTCGTTCCGTCGAGGTGCTTTCGCGCCTCACCGACCGCGAACTCGACGATATCGGCATCGCCCGCTGGCGCATCGACCAGGTGTCGCGGCAGATCGCAAACACCTGAGCAAGCTCCCTGACGTGTTGGGGTCCTCCCTGCCCGAACACGCTCCTGGCCCGCCGGAAACGGCGGGCCTTTTTCTTGCCCGGAAGGCTTCCTGCCCGCCGGAAACGGCGGATCTTTCTTCGCCATCGCATTCCAACGGTTTGACGCTTCCCCCGGCAGGGCCTAGTTCCTCGGCAGGGAAACAGGGCGTTGCGCGCCCGGAAAGCAGGGATCAGCGGGATGACCGAACCGGTTCATGTCATCGGTGGCGGGCTCGCCGGGAGCGAGGCGGCGTGGCAGATCGCGCAAAGCGGCGTGCCGGTGATGCTGCATGAAATGCGCCCGGCGCGGATGACCGAAGCCCATAAGGGCCAGGGGCTTGCGGAACTCGTCTGTTCGAATTCCTTCCGCTCGGATGACAGCGATTCGAATGCTGTTGGCCTCATCCATCACGAGATGCGCCAGCTCGGCTCGCTCATCATGGCCTGCGGCGACCGGCACCAGGTGCCGGCGGGATCGGCGCTCGCGGTGGATCGGGACGGATTCTCGGATGCCGTGACGGCCGCGCTGGAAGCGCATCCGCG
>NZ_JBJTDY010000148.1:0-18573 GCF_046092605.1 Rhabdaerophilum sp.
TCAGCAACCCCCGCCTCCACCGGACGGGCCTCCCCCCCATGGGTTGGGGTTGCGGGGCCCCTGTCCCTTGGGCTGCCAGGGGCCGCCGCCGCCGCCATTATTGCTATTCCAGGGCATGAACTGTCCTTCGTCTCGTCCGAACTCGTCAACTTTCGTTGCCCTTGATGTGGGTCCTGATCGGCAGAAGGTCAACGCCGAACATAGGTTCGAAAGCGAAAGTCTGCTTCGTCATCGGCCGATTTGGTGAAGGATTGCTCCTTCGCAACCCTCCAGAGGGCGGCATCGATGGGCGGAAAGGTCGCATCCCCGGCGGGTTCAAGCGCGACATCGGTGATCTCGAGCCGGTGGGCGACATCGAGGAACAGGCGATAGATCTCTCCGCCGCCGGCCACGAAAACCGTCTTCACGCCCAGCTTTTCAGCTTCCTCGCCCGAGATTGCGAGCGCCTCGCTCTGGGAATGCGCCACATGCACGCCCTCGGACTGCCAGGCGCCATCCCGCGTGAGCACGATCATCGAACGGCCGGGCAGCGGCCTGCCGATTGAGTCGAAAGTCTTCCGGCCCAGAATGATCGGATGCCCCATGGTCAGCGCACGGAAACGCTTGAGGTCGCTCTTCAGCCGCCAGATCAACCGGTTGTCATCGCCGATCACGTGATTCTTCGCCTGCGCGGCGATGAGCACGAGTTCCGGTGCCATCATACCGCTACCGGCGCCTTGATGGCCGGGTGCGCGTCGTAACCTTCGATGGCGATGTCCTCGAAACGGAAATCGAACAGGTTTTTCACCTGCGGATTGAGCTTGAGACGCGGCAGCGCGCGATGCTCGCGGGAAAGCTGCAAACGCGCCTGTTCGAGATGGTTCGAATAGAGATGCACGTCGCCGAAGGTATGCACGAGATCCCCCACATCGAGATCGCTCACCTGCGCGATCATGTGCGTCAGCAGCGCGTAGGAGGCGATGTTGAACGGGACACCCAGGAATAGATCTGCCGAGCGCTGGTAAAGCTGGCAGGAAAGCCGCGGCCTCGCCGCGCCCTTGGGTTGCGCCACATAGAACTGGAACAGGCAATGGCAGGGCGGCAGAGCCATTTTCGGAATATCCGCCGGGTTCCAGGCCGAGACGATGAGGCGACGCGAATCCGGTGCACGCTTCAGATCCGCCAGCAGGCCCGCCATCTGGTCGATGGTTGTGCCGTTGGGGGCCGGCCAGCTCCGCCACTGGCGACCATAGACCGGCCCGAGTTCGCCATTCTCGTCCGCCCATTCATCCCAGATGGAAACACCTTTATCTTTCAGATACTTGATGTTCGTGTCGCCGGAGAGGAACCAGATCAGTTCGTGGATGATCGATTTCAGATGCAGCTTCTTGGTCGTCACCAGTGGGAAGCCGGCCTGGAGATCAAAACGCAGCTGCGCGCCGAAGAGCGAAAGCGTGCCGGTGCCGGTGCGGTCGATTTTCTCGACGCCCTCGTCGAGCACGCGCTCCATCAGATCGTGATAGGCCCGCATCGCCCTCTCCTTCCGGTGCCGCCGCTTTCTTCAAAGCCAATGGCCGCAAACGAAACAAGGAGGGTCGATGCTCTCCTTGAAAGCTATCCACATCGCATGAGCGCCCGCGATCAATCGTCGCAGGGCCTCACTTCGGATGGAACATCGACAGCGCCTTGAAGTGCTCGGCGATGAGATAATAGACCGTGATGCGCGACTTGGTGCGGTCGGCCTTCATCTTTTCGCACTGGGCCTGCACGATGCCGGCGAGAACCGCGTCGCTCTCCTTGCGCCCGAGCTTCTTCTTGCAGAAATTCTCCACCACGCGCTTCACTTCCTCCGGATCACTCGCGGCGACATAACGCGTGTCTGCCTTGCTCATCACCAGAGCATAGGTCTTGGCCAGACCCTGGACAGCTTTCTCATCCACGGAACTCGTGTATTTCCTGATGTCGGCAAGATGGTCCATCGTCGATTTCCTCCAAGCGGAACGCTTGCCCCGAGCGCCCTTTCCCCGGAACTTCGCTTATCGATCTGGAGCATGATTCCGGGGCGAATGCCACAGTTTCCGCAGCATTTCCCCGGAGTTTTCGCGCGAAAGCCGCAGGTTGCGATTGGCCCTTCAATTCCGGACCGGTCATCCCTATAATGAAGTTGCCGTCCTTCGGGTCGGCTATGGCGATACACGGCGATCGTAATAAACCCATCGGACCCGGGGGCAGTACCCGGCGCCTCCACCCAAATCCTTTTTCAACAAGGATTTCGGCGGGGGCGAAACAGGATCGACGAGGGCGTAAAGGGTTGGTCGTCGCCCGGCATGATACCGCCGTCATCGGGTCAACTTACTAGTTGCCAACGACAACTATGCTCCGGCTGCTCAGGCCGCGTAACGCGGTTTGAAAGACCGAACCAAAGCCCTTCAGGTTAGCCCCTGAAGGCGGGGCCGGCAGGGGCCTGGCAACAGAACCCTGCCACTTCCCCTTTCCCGATTTAATCCCGCCCGGTTCATTCTGCGGGTTTCTTCATGCTTTCGAATCGCGCCATAGGTGACAGGCGCGGCCTGATCGCATTATGCTGCCCGAACCGGTGTTTATTTTCCCAGCCTTTTTGCGAAGTCTGAACGATGACCGAGCCCGCATCCGAGGATCTGATCCGCTACGATGTCATGGTGCAGCAGGCGCTGATCGGCGTCGTGCGGAAGGTCCTGCAGGATGCCGCCAAGCACGGCCTGCCGGGAGAGCACCATTTCTATGTCTCGTTCCGCACCGATGCTCCGGGCGTGCGCCTTTCGTCGCGCCTGAAGGAGAAGCATCCGGACGAGATGACGATCGTGCTCCAGCACCAGTTCTGGGATTTGCTGGTGACGGATCATGCCTTCGAAGTCGGCCTCTCCTTCGGGGGGGTGCCTGAGCGCCTGCTCATCCCCTTCGAGGCGATGACCGGCTTCTTCGATCCATCCGTGCAGTTTGGGCTGAAATTCGCCGTGGACGAGGCCCTGGCCGACAACGATGCCGAGGCGGATGACGAGGGCGAGGGTTCCGCCCGTGACACGCTTGAGCAGATTTCCGCCCGGGAGAAGTCCAGCACCGGCAAGCCGAAGCCGATCGATGCCGATAACATCGAGGCTGCGAAGGCCCCGCCGGCCACGAAGAAGACGCGCAAGCCCAAGTCTGAACCCGCAGAGAAGGATGCCCGCAAGACTGAGGCGGCAAGCCCGGCGCCGAAAGGCGATGACGCGGCCGCGCCGCCCGCTGGTGCCGAGGTTGTAAGCCTCGAAGCCTTCCGGAAGAAGAAATAGCGCCCGACTGACCAAGCCCGACTGACCAAGCCCGACTGGCAGCACGGATCTTGCCGACCGGCATCGGGACGGAAGCAAGGAAAACGGCGCTCTTCCCCTTTCCGCCGATTGCTCCGGAGCCGGGGCTTCGCTAGAAGCGCGCTCATTCCGGCTGACCATTCTCCGATAAGGCGCGACCATGGCGACCCGCACTGAATCCGATACCTTTGGCCCGATCGAGGTGGATTCCTCGGTCTATTGGGGCGCGCAGGCCCAGCGTTCGCTCGGCAATTTCAGGATCGGGTGGGAAAAGCAGCCGAAACCGATCATCAAGGCCTTGGGCGTGGTGAAGCGCGCGGCGGCGGAAGCCAATATCGCGCTCGGCAAGCTCGATCCGAAGCTCGGCGAAGTCATCATCAAGGCCGCGCAGGAGGTGATCGACGGAAAGCTTGACGCGCATTTTCCGCTTGTCGTCTGGCAGACCGGCTCGGGCACGCAGTCCAACATGAATGCGAACGAGGTGATCTCGAACCGCGCGATCGAGATGATGGGCGGCGAGATGGGCTCCAAGAAGCCCGTCCACCCGAACGATCATGTCAACATGAGCCAGTCCTCCAACGACACCTTCCCCACGGCGATGCATATTGCCTGTTCGGTGGAGGTGGTCGAGCAGCTCATTCCGGCGCTGAAGCACCTGCATGGCGCGCTGGATGCAAAGGCGAAGGCCTGGGCGTCGATCATCAAGATCGGCCGCACCCACACGCAGGATGCGACGCCGGTGACGCTCGGGCAGGAATTTTCCGGTTACGCCAAGCAGATCGAGAACGGCATCGCCCGCATCGAGATGACGCTGCCAATGCTGATGGAACTCGCGCAGGGCGGCACGGCGGTCGGCACCGGCCTCGCTTCCCCCATCGGCTTTGCCGAGAAGGTGGCCGAGCGCATCGAAGCGATCACCGGCCTCCCCTTCACTTCCGCGCCGAACAAGTTCGAGGCGCTCGCGGCGCATGATGCGATGGTGATGACCCATGGCGCGATCACCACCGTGGCGATGAGCTGCTTCAAGATCGCGAATGACATCCGCTTTCTTGGTTCGGGTCCGCGTTCGGGCCTCGGCGAACTCGCGCTGCCGGAGAACGAGCCGGGCTCGTCGATCATGCCAGGCAAGGTGAACCCGACCCAGTGCGAGGCGCTGACGCAGGTGGCCGCGCATATCCACGGCAACAACGCGGCGATTGGCTTCGCCGGATCACAGGGTCATTTCGAGCTGAACGTCTTCAACCCGATGATGGCCTACAATTTCCTGCAATCGGTGAAACTGCTCGCGGATGCCGCGATCTCCTTCACCGATAACTGCGTGGTCGGCATCGAGCCGCGGCTCGACAACATCGAGCGGGGACTCAAGAATTCGCTGATGCTGGTGACACCGCTCAAGGAAAAATATGGCTACGACCTCGCGGCGAAGGTCGCGAAATACGCGCACAAGAACGGCACGACCCTGCGCGAGGAAGCGATCGCGCTCGGCATTTCCGGTGAGGATTTCGATGCAATCGTCGACCCCTCGAAGATGATCGGGCCGGGCTGAGGCAGAGCCTTCAACGGTATTTCGCGGCCGAGATGAACTTGCCGAAGCGCTCGCACCAGATCACGACCGCGCTGTAAGAATTGACATCCACGCCCTCGGGAACGGGGGCGATGAAGCCTGAAAAGCTCTTCACATCCCCGATGCGGAGGGATTTTTCCTTGATGGCGAGGAAGGATGCCTCGTCATCCACGAAATCCGGCGCGAGATAGAGCTTGTAATCCGGTCCCGGCGAAAGCCGTCCGCGATGGGCGATTTGCCTCGGCGTCACGAATACCTCGCCCTCGCCCCAATGCAGCAGGTCGGAACCCTTGAGATCGGTGCGGAACTCGCCGCGGAAACTGGCGGAGCGTTCCACATCCAGCACCGCCGTGGGTGGCGGCGCGCTTTCGGCCACGAGAACGGGCAGCAGATAGATGCCCAGCGCGATTCCCGCGACGAAGGTCACGATGTGGCTCAGCAGCAGAAACAAACGGCGCATGGGTTTCCCCTTCCGGCGGGTTGCGAAGGCCCGGGCAATGCCTCACCCTTCATGCCTGCCATTCCCCTCACGCGAGGAGTCACAGATGAGCGACAACGTGGTCCGGCTCCGGACGTTCCGCAAGGCGAAAGCCCGAAACGAAGCGGAGAAGCGAGCCGAAGAGAACCGCATCAAGTTTGGGCAAACCAAAGCGGAGAAGCAAGCCCGCAAGGCCGAGGAGGCCCGCGCCGGCAAGGCTCACGAGGCGGGGCGGATCGTGCTCACCAAACCGGGGACCGACCCGCATTGACGCCGGCAGCGCGCTGCGCGTATCGCGGACTCCGATCTGATTGAATGAGGCCTTCCGTTCTCATTCCTTATCATTTCACGCATTTTCTTCGACCAACCGGTATCCAATGGATCGGAAAATGCTCTAGCCTGCCTTTCGAGTAACATCGCAAGGCCCGGCGGAACGGGTGCATCCGGGGGAGAAATGCATGCGTCGCCTTCTGCTTTCGCTCGCCTTCACCGCGCTCGAATGAGCGCGGTCGTCAAACGCTCACTCACTATTGCCGGCCATCGCACCTCAATCTCGCTGGAGGAGCCGTTCTGGCGGCTCCTTCAAGCCGAGGCGAAGGCGGCCGGCATCAGCGTTGCTGCGCTGGTTGAGCGCATCGATGGCGCAAGGCGCGACACCAATCTCTCCTCGGCTCTGCGCATCCATCTCGTCACGCGGCTGATGGAAGGCGGTGCCCTCAGGGGCTCAGCTGCGGAACAAGATTGAGCGGTGCGGCTGTTGGGGCCGGAGGCTCGGCGGCTCGCCGGAGTTCGGCCTCCGCCTCCATGCGGCGACGCTGATTCTCGGCCTCGGCGCGGCGGCGTTCATTCTCCGCCTCGGCGCGGCGACGCTGGGCCTCGGCTTCCACCCGGCGCCGCTCGGCCTCGGACTCGACCCGGCTGCGGCGCAGGAAGAACGAGCGCTCGCGCTGGTCGGCCTCGAAATTCTCGATCATCTCGAGATCGCGCTGGAGCCCCACGGCCAGAAGCCCGTTCAGCAGGGCCGAGACGGAAAGCTGCCGTCTTGGTTCGCCCGGTGGGATGCCGGCCCGGCCGGTCCAGCTCAACGCGATTTCCGGCGGCGCACCGCGCCAGCCTTTCGGCAAGGCCAGCAGGCGCTGCGTCAGCCGCAACTCGTAGGTGAGGCGCGGAAGATCAAGCACGAAACCCGGCTGGATCGTCACCGATCCGACATTCACGGGCAGGGCGGGAAGACGCAGCACGCCGCCGGCCAGCGTGATGGGCAGCGACAGCGGCGGCAGGCGCGCCGGGCCTTGCTGCAGTTCTGCATCCAGCAGGCCACCGAGGCGATTCTCGTCGATCGGCGAAAGCTCGGTCATCGGGCGCTGGAAAAGCCGGGACATCGCCGCAGGGTCGGCCGCGGGGAGGGTGAGGCTTTCGAGCTGCATCTGTCCCGCGCCACCGAGATTGGCGAGAAGATCCCGAAAGCTGCGGCCCTGGCTTGTCAGCGGGATTTCGCCCTCGGCCCGCGCCGAAACACCCGGAAGGGCCAGCCGGGAGAAGGCGAGGCGCACGGCGAGGTTCACGCCCTCCCCTTCCCGCAGAAGCGTGAGCTGCCCGCCGAGGCGCGCGTCGCCCTGCTCGGCATCAAGCCCCTCGATCGCGAAAAGACCGGGCGCGAATCGCAAGACGAATTTCGGTTCCGCGAGGCGAAGCCCTTCCGCAAGGGTGAGGGAGCGCGCCTCGATCCAGAGATCCCCAGGGCGGAAAGGCGGGATGGGCGCGGCGAAAGGCCGGGACGAAACGGGCCCTTGCAGCGTCGTGAGCCCCGCCTGCGGCAGGACGGTCGCCAGAAGGGTCGGCAGATGCAGCTCTCCCAGCCGCAATTGCCCGGCGACCTGCCCGCCCCGTGCGAAATCGAACGAGATCTCGCCCTGCACCGGATTGGGGCCGATCTCGCCGGAAAAGGCGGTGAGAGTGAGCTTGGCGGGTTCCGCGAAGAAGCGGCCCTGCAGCCGGGCGGGCGTGCCATCGGGAAGAACGGGCGCTCCGCCGCCCAGGGCCCGATGGAGCGGCGCGAGATCCACCGCCCGCAGGGTGAAAAGCCCGTCCAAGGGCTGTGCCCGGAACAGGCTGACACCCCCATCGACCGAAACCTGCGTGCCGAGCACATCGCCATCGAGTTTCAGCATCATCTGCCGGCGCGGGTTGCCTTCCAGCGCCAGGGTGAGCTTGCCCGGCTGGACCGGAAGCCGCACGCCCGCTGGCGGTGCCACTCCGGCGATCTGCCGGACAAGCCGGGCGCCATCGGTCTGCGACACCTCGCCGGTGAGCGAAAGATGAAGCTCCGAGCCGCGCAGTTCGGATTGCGTCTTCACCGCAACCGTCGAGCCGCCAAGCCGGCCCTCGGCCTCGACCGCCCAGATCGTCTCTCCACCCTTCTGGTCGATGCGGATGCGCGCCAGCGCCAGGGCCGGTTCCAGCAACCCCGCCCGCGCCCGCAGGGCCGAGGTCCAGGCGCCGGGAGCGATGGCCTCGGCCATGCGGGAGAGGTCTTCGAGCTTTTCGGCATCGACCTTGGCGGTGGCGACCATCTCGCCTTCCGCGATCTGGCCCGAGAGGCGGATCTCCTCGCCCGCGCGGCCCCGCAAGGTGAGTTCGTCGAGCCGCGTGCGCGGCCCCTCCCGGGTGAAGCCCAGACGGATGGAGCCAAGGCCCCGCCCGTCATAGATCACTTCGCGGATATCCAGCCGCCCGTCGATGCCGAGCCACAAGGCCGGGCTGCCGAGCGGATCGCCAAGGCCGACGAGGCGCGCGTCGAAGCGGTCGGCATCGAGCGTGAAGGCCAGCACGGGCGGAAGGCTGCGCCCCGGCGGGGACGGCGTGAGGCTGACGCGGCCACGCAACTGGCCAGCCGGGCTCTCGACCACGAGATCGGAAGCTTCCAGCCGGCCCTGGTTGCGCAAAAGCCGGGCAGCGAGGCTTATTTCGTTTGGCAAGCCCTCCGGCACCGCAAGCCCGAAGGCGCGCGCGAAGGCCGGGAGATCGGCAAAGCCGAGCCGCGCCATGCCGTCCAGCGGGTCGCGGGCATCGGCACTGCGCTCGAATAACAGGCTGTTGCGGCCGGCAAGCCGCGCCTCGAGCCGGTCGATGGCCAGCGCCCCTTCACGAAAGCCCATTTGCAGGCGCACATCCTGCGCCGCGCCATTGGCCAATTGCACCTGCGTGATGCCGAGATCCAGCGCGAGATCCACCGGCACACTCTCGCGCAAGGTCTGGCTCAGCCAGTCGAGCACCGCATTTCCCTCCGCGAGCCAATCGCGCGGATCGGGATCACGCTGCGGATCGCGGGTCATGAGGCGGGCGAGATCGAAGCGCCGGGCACCCAGTTCGAGGCGCAGGGCGGGCCGCGCGCCGGCATAATCCAGAAAGCCCTTGCCGGTGGTCGCGAGGCCCCGCTCGCCGCCGATATTCAGCGCGATCGGATCTGCCAGAACCTGACCGGCCTGAACGAGCAGGCGGGCCTGAAGATCGAACGGCATCTGCACTTTATCCCCGCCTCGCCCAAAGGTCGGGTTGCCGGTCACCTGCACCTGTCCGTCGAAGGTCGAGGGCGTCGTTGCGCCAGGCTGGCCCAGCCAGCCATCCAGCGTGGCGCGGATCGCCCGCGGGTGATCTTCCCCCGTGGCGCGGAAACGCGCGCGCCCATCCTCGAAGCGCCCCACCTGACCGCGCCATTCCCGCCCCTCGCGGGGGATGAGCACCTCGAAACGGAAGGGCCCGGCGAGATCGGGGGCCTCCAGCATCACATCCAGCGGCGGCGCGATCGGCTCGTCGCTGCCTGCGCGAAGCAGGGTCAAGCCCTTCAGCGTGAGGCGATCGAGTCCGATCCTGCGGCCGGAACGCGCAAGTTCACCCGGCTTCGGCACCAGATCGAACGTTTCGACTCTGAGGGCGACATTGTCACCCCGCGCCTCGGTGAACTGGAAAGTGCCGCGCGCCAGGGCGGTGAGGTCCAGAGACAGCGTGAGCCGCCCCGCTTTCAGAAGCGGGCGATCTTCCGGGCCGATCGAAACCTCGTCCGCGTCGATTTCCGGCCTCGGCAGCAGCGAGAGGCGAAGCTCTCCACCGAAGCGCACGGGTTGGCCGATGGCGGGTGACACCAGGGCGGCGATACGCTCGCGCCAGGGCTTCCAATCCAGAAAGGGGGGCACGGCGGCCAGCGCCACAAGGGCGAGCGCCAGGAGCGCCGCCAGTGCCGTGAGGCTTTCCCTGATGATCCGCAAACCCTGGCCACCTCGTTCCGACCGGGATTGATTCCCCGATGCTCGCCTGACGCCACCAATCTAGCGCGAGCTTTCCTGAGGATCACGACCCAATCGTGACGATCTTTCCAGGATTCATCAGGTTTTTCGGGTCGAGCGCCTGCTTGATGAGCCGCATGGCATCCAGAGCCGGCGCGCCAAGCTCGGTTTCAAGGTATTTGATCTTGCCCTGCCCCACGCCATGCTCGCCGGTGCAGGTGCCTTCCATGGCCAGAGCCCGCTCCACAAGCCGGGCCATGAAGCCCTTCGCGGCGGCGATTTCCGCCTCGTTCGACATGTCGATCAGCGGCAGGCAGTGGAAATTTCCGTCGCCCACGTGGCCCACGATGGGCGATATGAGGCCCGTGGATTCAAGATCGGCCTTGGTCTCGGCGATGCATTCCGCGAGGCGCGAGATCGGCACGCAGACATCGGTGGAAATGCCTTTCGCGCCGGGTCGCAGCGTGAGCGAAGCCCAATAGGCATTGTGGCGCGCCTCCCAGAGCTTCGTGCGATCCTCCGGCTTCGTGGCCCAGCTGAAGGGACCGCCACCGAGATCGGCCGCAATTTCGCCGAAGCGCTCGGCCTGTTCGGCCACGCCCTGATCCGTGCCGTGGAATTCCACGAAGAGCGTCGGCTGCTCCGCCAGGTTCAGCTTGGAATACTGGTTGCAGGCGCGGATCTGCACCTCGTCCAGCAACTCGATGCGCGCCACCGGCAGGCCAGACTGGATGGTGAGGATCGTGGCATTCGCCGCGCTCTCGATATCCGGGAACGGGCAGATACCGGCCGAAACGGCCTCCGGCAGGCCGGAGAGCTTCAGCGTGATCTTCGTCACGATCCCCAACGTGCCCTCGGAGCCCACGAGCAGCCGCGTGAGATCATAGCCGGCGGAGGTCTTCTTCGCGCGCCGCGCGGTCACGAGCTTCTCGCCATTGGGGAGAATGGCCTCGAGCGCCAGGACATTATCCTTCATCGTGCCATAGCGCACGGCATTGGTGCCGGAAGCGCGGGTCGCCACCATGCCGCCGATCGAGGCATCCGCGCCCGGATCGATGGGGAAAAAGAGCCCGTGGCTCTTGAGATATTCGTTGAGCTGCTTGCGCGTCACGCCCGGCTCGACCACGCAGTCAAGATCCTCGGGATGCACCGCGATGATCTTTTTCATGCCCTGCATGTCGATGGAAACGCCACCGAATGGCGCATTCACATGCCCCTCCAGCGAAGAACCGGTGCCGAAGGGTACGATCGGCAGGTGATGCGCGGCGGCGATGGTCACCGCATCGCGCACATCCTCCTCGCTTTCGGCGAAGACCACCACATCCGGCGGCTGGTTGGGGATCCACGTCGTCGTATGGGCATGCTGCTCGCGGACCGACTGGCTGGTGACAGCGCGATTGCCGAAACGGCGGTGCAGTTCCAGCGTGGCAGCGGCCACGGCTTCGGGTGACGGGCGCATCGGTTTTCCTTCCCTCTCCGGCCTGTTGCGGTCACCGGATATGGGTCAGTGTGACTGACCTATTTTCAGAATTCAAGCTTCATGGCGCGGCCGGGCGGTGCACGAGCCGGGTCTGGCCACGGCGGCGGTAGAACATGCGGCCATAGATGTCGCCCATCAGCGCGCGGCGGTAATCCAGGTAATCGAGGATGGGGTCCCACGGGCATTCCTCGTCGAGCACCGCCTCGAAACCCTGATCGCGGAACACCGCCTGCATGGAAAGCCGCGCCTTGCGGTTCTGGAATTCCGCGAGCACCAGCGCGGTTTTCGTCAGGTCGAGAGCGGCGAGCACCTCGGCCTCGCCGCCCTCGATGTCGATCTTCACGATATCCGCCGAGCCCAGCGTCTCGGGACGGATGATATCCACCTCGAAACTCGGCTCGATCACGCCCTCGCGGAAGGTATCGCCGATGTAACGCAGGAGGCCCGCCTCGCCGTCACCGGCATAGCGGCTGAAGAAGGCCTCGCGGGCCTTGTTGGAGGGGTAGATCGCCGCGTTGAAGGGCTGCACCTCACCATAGCCCGCGAGGTTGCGCTTCAGGATCGCGAAGGTCTCCGGGTTGGGCTCGAAGCAGCGCACCCGGCTGCCGGGCCAGCGGCGCGTGGCCCAGAGCGCGAAGGAGCCGACATTCGCTCCGATATCGAGAATATCGAGATCGGTGCCGTCATGGTGGCTCTCATATTCGCCATCGAGCACGTAGCGCACGGCGGAGAGCATCGCATCCGGGCATTCGATGCTCACGGGCACCGCCACCGTCAGGCGATGCTCGCCCGGTCTCACCTCAGACATTCAAACCCTCATCCCGGCTCAACCCGACCCGGATGGGAGCTTATCGATCAATTGCGCCCGAGGAAATCGTTCTTGCCGATATCCACGCCGCCATTCCGCAGAATTCCGTAGGTGGTCGAGAGGTGGAAATAGAAATTCGGCAGCACCACGAAGTTGAGATAGGTAAGGCCGGGGAAGGACATCTCCTGCCCACGCATCTTCAGCGTGATGGTGCGCTCCTCGCTTCCATCGATTTCCGCATCGGGAATGGCTGCGATGAAGGCGAGCGTCCTGGCAATGCGCTCCTTCAGTTCGGGAAGGGTGGCCTCGTTATCGGGCCATGACGGATTCTCGCGGCCCGCGAGGCGCGCCACCGCACCCTTGGCAAAATCGCAGGCGATCTGCACCTGTCGGGTCAGGGGGAACATGTCCGGGAAGAGGCGCAAGGTCATGAAAACCGCCGGGTCTATCTTCTTCGCCTCGCAATGCGCCGCGAGCTTGTTGAGGATGCGATCGAGCGCGCCGAGCATGTGCATGAAGGCGGGCTTTGTGAGCTGGCTCATTGCGGGCATGGTGTGATTCTCCGGAGCAAGGTTTGGCCGGTGGGCAGACTGGTGCCTCACGGCTCCGCTTGCAAGGGCTGCGACCGCGCGAATGCACGAAGGTTGCTTGCGCGAAATACCGCTTGGCCCCATTTCAGCAAGCGGGCGCGAAGCGCGCGAATCAGTGATGATCACGTCATTTCACGGCTCATGAAGCAAAGGAACCCGGATTGTCCGATCCGCTCTCCCTCGATGAATGGACACCCGCGCCCGCGCATCCGGCGGGGGGCATCGCCGCGCGCGCCATGGCCGCGTCGCGTCCGGCTGTCCATCTGCAAGGGTTGAACCCGGAGCAACTGCGCGCCGTGGAAACGCTCGATGGCCCCGTGCTGGTGCTCGCGGGCGCAGGCACGGGCAAAACCAGGGTTCTCACGAGCCGCATCGCGCATGTCATCGCCACGGGCCGCGCGCGGGCCGGCGAAATCCTCGCCGTGACCTTCACCAACAAGGCCGCGCGCGAGATGAAGGAGCGCATCACCGCGTTGATCGGCGCCGTGGGCGAAGGCATGCCATGGCTCGGCACCTTCCACTCCATCGGCACGAAGATCCTGCGCCGCCACGCCGAACTCGTGGGCCTGCGCCCGGATTTCACCATCCTCGACACCGATGACCAGATCCGCCTGCTGAAGCAGATCCTGCAGGCCGAGAATATCGACGAGAAACGCTGGCCGGCCCGTGTGCTCGCCTTCCAGATCGACGCCTGGAAGAACCGCGCGCTGACCCCCGAGAAGGTCTCGGCCGGCGAGGGGCATGTCTTCGCGGAGGGGCGCGCACGTGAACTCTACAAGCTCTACCAGGAGCGGCTGAAGGCGCTGAACGCGGTCGATTTCGGCGATCTGCTGCTCGAGAACATCCGCCTCTTCCAGGAAAACGCCGACATCCTCGCCGATTTCCAGCGCCGCTTCCGCTTCATCCTGGTGGACGAGTATCAGGATACCAACGTCGCGCAGTATCTCTGGCTGAGGCTGTTGGCCGCCGGCCACCGGAACCTCTGCTGCGTGGGCGATGACGACCAGTCGATCTATGGCTGGCGTGGCGCAGAGGTCGACAACATCCTGCGCTTCGAGAGGGATTTTCCCGGCGCGGCCGTGATCCGCCTCGAGCGGAATTACCGCTCGACCGGGCATATCCTCGGCGCGGCCGGGCATCTCATCGCGAAGAACGAGGGCCGCCTCGGCAAGACGCTCTTCACCGATGGCGAGGAGGGTGAACGCGTCTCGGTTGCCTGCGCATGGGACTCGGAAGAGGAAGCGCGCATGGTGGCCGACGAGATCGAGGCGCTCCAGCACAAGGGCCATTCGCTGCAGGAAATGGCGATCCTCGTGCGCGCCTCCTTCCAGATGCGCGAATTCGAGGAGCGCTTCATCACCAATGCCATTCCCTACCGCGTGATTGGCGGCCCCCGCTTTTATGAGCGCGCGGAAATCCGCGATGCCCTCGCTTACTTGCGCATTGTTTCGCAGCCGGCGGATGATCTCGCCTTCGAGCGCATCTTCAACACGCCGAAGCGCGGCCTCGGCGATGCGGTGCTGAACGCATTGCACGCCTATGCACGGCCCAATCGCGTGCCGATGCTGCAGGCGGCGCGGGTGCTGATCGAGAGTGACGAGATTTCCTCGCGCGCCCGGCCGAACCTGCGCGCGCTGGTGGAAAACATTGGCCGCTGGGCCTCCCTCATCGAAACCACGCCGCACCACGAGCTTGCGGAAATGATCCTCGAGGAATCGGGCTACACTGACATGTGGAAGAAGGACCGCTCGGCCGATGCCGCAGGGCGGCTCGACAACCTCAAGGAACTCGTCCGTGCGATGGAGGAGTTCGAGAACCTCGCGGGCTTCCTCGAACATGTCGGCCTCGTGATGGAGAAATCGCAGGGCGAAGACGAGGCGCGCGTCTCGATCATGACGCTTCATGGCGCGAAGGGCCTCGAATTCGAGACCGTCTTCCTGCCGGGTTGGGAGGAAGGCCTGTTCCCGTCGCAGCGCACGCTCGACGAGCAGGGTCGTGCGGGTCTGGAAGAGGAGCGTCGGCTCGCCTATGTCGGCCTCACGCGCGCCAAACGCCGTGCGAAGCTCTATTTCGCCACCAACCGCCGCATTCACGGCCTGTGGCAATCGACCGTCCCCTCGCGCTTCGTGGATGAATTGCCGGCCGGGCATGTCGAGGTGGTCGAGGGACAGGGCACCTATGGCTCGATGCAGCGCATGGGTTACGGCATGGGCGGAAGCCGCTTCGACAAGATCAATCCCACCGCCGCCAATTACCAGACGCCGGGCTGGCAGCGCATGCAGGCGGCGCGCGAAGCGGGCTTCACGCCCTCCCGCGCCCCGCAGGAGCCGGGCCGCGGCTGGGGCACCGGCGGGGCATCCCCGCGCACCATCGAGGGGCGCGTGCTCGCCTCCTCCACCACGCAATCCTCGCGCTACAGGCAAGGCGACCGGGTGTTCCACATCAAGTTCGGCCCGGGCTCGGTGGCGGAAGTCGATGGCAACAAGCTGACGGTCGATTTCGACAAGGCAGGCCGGAAGATGGTGCTGGAGAGCTTTGTGCAGGCGGGGGCGTGAGCTTTCGCGCACAAAAATCTTTTTAAATTCAGATACATAACGAACAAGACCATTCACAAGCGCTGACAACAGTGACCAGCCAAAAAAGCGCGTAGGATTATTTCGTTAACGAAATAAATCGCCCGAATTTTAGTTAATCCGGAGATTCAAAGGCGGGAATCAAACACTTGCCGCCGCGGAAAAACACGCGAATGATCGGCTAATCATTGGAATAACACAGCTTTTTTCGCTTGCTTTTACAACTTGATTATCGAGGCAGACAAATGGGCACTAATGGGAGTCGCCTTGATTCGATTAGGAGCGACCTTCATGCCTCCCATTCTTCGCGATTGTCGCGACATTATCCGCCGCCTGAAGGCGGAAGGGTGGTATGTCCATCGCAAGGGACCGGGCGACCACATTCAATTCAAGCACCCTGCAAAGCCCGGCAAAGTGACTGTTGACGGTCTCAGTCGAAAAGACTTGCCTGAGGGCACGGTTCGGTCAATCTACCGGCAAGCGGGTTGGCCGTGGAAATGAGCGAGCGGAAAAATGGCGCATTACATCGCCATGGTGCACAAGGACAGCGATAGCTGTTACGGCGTGTCTTTCGCCGATTTTCCGGGCCAGATCACGGCAGCCGATAGCCTCGACGAGGCGGTGGAACAGGCCGCCTCGCTTCTAAATTTCATTGCGAATGGCTGGGAAGTGGCAGACAGCCCCTTTCCCGAACCCCGCACCATCGACGAATTGCGGAAGGACCCGGTCTTTGTTGAAGATTCCGCGGAAGCGATCCTGATCGCGGTGCCACTGCCGCGCCAGCATTTCCGCCCTGCGGCAGAATAACCAGCTCTTGCATCCCGCGCCGGCCTCGCTGCATAAGCCGGCATGCCCATGTCTTCCCGTGGCTTGCCCGCCCCCACCACGCTCGCGCATCTCGTGACCGATGAGCCAACCGCCCGCGCCATTGCCGATGGCATGAGCGAACTCTTCGAGCCCGAGGAGATCGCCACCGCCGCCTTCGAGATCGCCTCGCTGGAAGCGGGCCTGCGCGGGGCTTCCACCGCGCCTGCCAAGATCGCGCCTGTCAAGACCGCGCCTGTCAAGACCGCGCCCGCAAAACATGGCCGCGAGGGCGCGATGGGCACTCTCCACCCCGATGAAACAGGCCCGTGGCGGCTGGAACTGCACTTCGCCTTTGAGCCCGACGAGGATGATATCCGCGCGATGGTCGCGGGATTTTCGTCGGAAGAAACGGCCGAAAAGCTTGTTTTCGAGCCCATCGCCGCGAACGATTGGGTCGCCTCTGCGCTGGAAGGCCTCAAGCCGGTCACCGCCGGGCGCTTCGTGGTGCATGGCGCACATGATCGCGGCGCCGTGCGCATCGGGCAGATCGGCATCGAGATCGAGGCCGCTCTGGCGTTTGGAACAGGCCATCACGGCACCACGCGCGGCTGCCTCGAGCACATCACCGCCCTGCTGAAGCGCCGCCGCCCGCGGCGGATCGTGGATATCGGCACCGGGACGGGCGTGCTCGCCATCGGCCTCGCGAAGGCGCTGAACCAGCCGGTGCTCGGCGGCGAGATCGACCCCGATTCCGTGGCGATCGCGCGCGAGAATGCGCGCCTCAACGGATTGGGGGATCGCCTCAAGGTGCATCGCGCGGCTGGACTGCAGCATCCCGCCTTGCGCCGCTCCAACCACTACGATCTCATTCTCGCGAATATTCTCGCGCGGCCGCTGAGGGGCATTTCGCGACAGGTGGCGCTGGCGGCGGGGCCGGGCTGCGAACTCATCCTCTCCGGTCTCCTGCCGGGTGACGTAGCGGGCGTGCTCTCGGCCTATCGACAGCAGGGCTTCGCGCTCGTCGCAAAGCGGCAGATCGAGGACTGGGTCAGCCTCACGCTGAAGCGAGGCGGGCAGGGTCCGCGGCCGCGCTGAAAGCCAGACAGGAAAAAGCCCCGGGTGGGAGGAACCCGGGGCTCTCCTTGGCCGGCGCGCGAGGGAGGAGAGCGCGGGACCCGGCCGACTTTCGCTTGAAGCGTTACTCGGGGCTGAGGCCCGGGTAGCGGCGGCGGCTCGCGATATAGGCGGCGCGCGCTTCAATCATCACTTCGACCATGAAACGGATGGCCTTGAGAATGTTCGGGATGAGGGCCATGTCCGGCTCCTTTCAAAAAAGGGGATGACGTCAGTCGTTCGACGCCAGGAAGGGAAGTTCGCGCGCAACCTTCGTGGAGCGGTTGCCGGCGAATTCGCGCAGGGAATGGCCGTAAATGGCCTCAATGCGGCGGATTTCGCGCTCGGCTTTTGCCTGGTTGCTGGCGGCGATCGCATCGATGACGCGACCGAAGAAGCCGCGCTTCGCCGGCTTCGCCTGGCTTTTCTCGCCCGCAAGCGGGAGAAGCGCGTCGGAATAAACACTGGTATTCATCGGGTCACTCCTTTTTTCAGAGGCGGTCCGGCAACCCCCTTCTTGCGAACCGATGGCGCCCATCGCCATCAGCCTGCTGCCGTCCGTCTTGTGGAGGAAAGATGCGCCTTGTGCTGCGTCGCAACAAGAGGAGCGAGCGCAACCAAGACATGCGTAAAACGCATATATATGCCACAATTTGTGAAAAGCAGCTTCATTTATGCATGAATGATGAACAGCCCGCCCCCCAATCGAGCAGAACTCCACAAACCATGAGCAGGCATATTCTGGCCGAACATCGCTTGAAGCGCAGGGCATGGCCCGTTACGATTTCGACTTTCCCGAAAACAGGACCGAGCCCTTCGTGCCGCGCCTTCGCCCCGTTGCTCCACATTTCTCCCAAATCCAGGCCCGGTTCCAGAGCTTCACCGAGCGCGGCGAGCCGCAGCACGGCGCCGCGCGCGCCAAGGCGCTGCGCAAGGTGCTGAAATCGCTGAAGCTCGATGGAATTCTGGTGCCGCGCGCCGATATGTTCCAGGGCGAATACATCCCGGCTTCCGAAAATCGCCTGGGCTGGCTCACGGGATTCACGGGCTCCGCCGGGTTCGCGATTCTCATGGCGGATCGCCTGCCGCTCTTCGTCGATGGCCGCTACACCGTGCAGGCCAAGGCGGAGGTGAATGGCAAGCTGATCACTGTCGTGCCGCTGGCCGAGACAAGCCCGGATGCCTGGCTGAAGCGCGAGGCGGCGGGCACGCGGATCGGCTATGATCCCGCTCTCTTCACCGCGCGCGGCCTCGCCCGGTTCGAACGGGCCGCAAAGGAAGCGGAGATCACGCTGGTTGCGACCGGGAAAGACCCCTTCGCCACGGTCTGGGAAAACCGCCCCGCACCCCCCGCGACCCCTGTGATAGATCACCCCGAAACCTTCGCGGGCGAAAGCCGCGAGGCGAAGATCGCGCGATTGCAGGAGAGCCTGCGCGAGCAGAAGCTCGGCGCGCTGCTCGTTTCGGAATGCCCCTCGGTCAACTGGCTGTTCAATATCCGCGCGGGCGATGTGCCGCACCTGCCGATCCTCCGCGCCTTCGCGCTGGTGCCGGCGGAGGGCAAGCCGAGCC
>NZ_JBJTDY010000149.1:0-52269 GCF_046092605.1 Rhabdaerophilum sp.
GCACGGAAACATCGAGCGCGGAAGTGGGTTCATCGCAAACGATGAATTCGGCGCTGGAGGCGAGCGCCCGGGCAATGGCGATGCGCTGGCGCTGGCCGCCCGAGACTTCGTGCGGGAATTTCTTCCCGTCGTCGGGGTGCAGGCCCACCAGCGCCAGCGCATCGCCATTGCCCGGGCGCTCGCCTCCAGCGCCGAATTCATCGTTTGCGATGAACCCACTTCCGCGCTCGATGTTTCCGTGCAGGCGCAGATCCTGAACCTGATGCGCGATTTGCAGAAGGAATTCGGGCTTACCTCCCTCTTCATCTCGCACAATCTCGCGGTGGTCCGGCACATGGCCGACCGCATCGGCGTGATGTATCTGGGTCGTCTTGTGGAGGTGAGCGACAGCAAGGCGATGTTCCGCGCGCCGCGCCACCCCTATACGCGGATGCTGCTCGATGCCGTGCCCGATCTCGGCATGACTGGCCGCAAGCGGCAGATGGTGGCGGGTGAAATCCCCAACCCCATCAATCCGCCCTCGGGCTGCACCTTCCATCCGCGCTGCCCGCTCGCCAACGAGCGCTGCAGGCACGAGGCTCCGGCGATGATCGACGGCGTGGCCTGCCACGCGGTCGAGGAGGGGCGCAATCAGGCCTGAAGGCGCGAAAGGTGGCGGAAGGCTCTTGAAACGAGGCGGGTCTGCCCCTTATTGCCAGGGCATGTCGATCAATTTTCTTCTCGACCTTCTGGCGCTGCTCACCGCGCTGGCCGCCGCCTATCTCTGGTTTCGTGCGAGCAGCTATCAGGTGCGCCGCGTGAGCAAGAGCGAGGATATCAATTCCCTTGATCTCAACCGCATCGTCACGGCCATCAACCGCACACAGCTGCTGAACCGTCGCGCGGCGCTGGCCACCGCGCTCTCCGCGCTGATCATCGCGCTGAAATTCGCGCATGACATGCTGACGCGCTAGAGCATCCGCCCGCCAAGTGGATAAAGGTTGGCGGGCCGATGCTCTCATTCCTCCTTATCTCACGCATTTTCTTCGACCGGCCGGTATCCAATGGATCGGAAAATGCTTGAGCCTCAGGCTACGGTTCTGCTGCGTGCGATTTCCGCCCAGAACTGGATGCCATGCGGCAGGGCGGAATCGTTGAAATCATAAGCCGGGTGATGCAGGCCCGCCGTATCCCCGTTGCCGATGAACAGGTAGGCGCCCGGCCGGGCCTCCAGCATGTAGGAGAAATCCTCGCCGCCCATCATCGGCGCCACCTCGGCATCGACCGCCGCGGAGCCGAAAAGGCGCTTTGCGATGGTGACAGCCTCGGCAGTTTCGCGCGGGTGATTGATGGTCGCGGGATAGCCGCGTTCATATTTCACGGTCGCAACCGCGCCGAACATCTTCGCGGTGCCCGTGGCGATCTCGGTCAGGCGCTTCTCCGCGAGGTCACGCATGCCGAGTTCCAATGTGCGAACCGTGCCGGTGAGTTCCGCGCGCTGCGGGATGATGTTGAAGGCCGTGCCGGCATGGAACATCGTGGTCGAGACGACGACCGCCTTCAGCGGGTCGGCATTGCGCGAGGCAATCGACTGCAGCGCCGCCACGATATGCGCGCCCACCACCACCGGGTCCACGCCGAGATGCGGCGCGGCCGCATGTGCGCCGCGGCCCTCGATCTGGATGACGAACTGGTCCGCCGCCGCCATGATTGGGCCGGGGCGCACGGCGATGTGGCCCGTTGGAATCCCCGGCATGTTGTGCATGCCGTAGACTTCCCTGATGTTCCAGCGATCCATCAGGCCATCATCGACCATGGCCTTGCCACCGGCGCCACCTTCCTCGGCGGGCTGGAAGATAACCGCCACGGTACCCGCAAAATCTCGTGTCTCGGCGAGGTGCTTCGCCGCGCCCAACAGCATCGCGGTGTGGCCATCATGCCCACAGGCATGCATCTTCCCGGAATTCGTCGAGCGATGCGGGAGGTTGGTCTCTTCCTCGATCGGCAGCGCGTCCATATCCGCGCGCAGGCCGACGACGCGGCCGCCGGGGCCATTCCTGCCGTGGATGATGCCGACGACCCCGGTCTTGCCGATGCCTTCGGTCACCTCGTCGCAGCCGAATTCGCGCAGCTTCGCCGCCACGATTCCGGCTGTGCGATGCACCTCGTAGCCAAGCTCCGGATGCGCGTGGAAATCCCGGCGCCAGCCGGTGACTTCCTCTTGCAGGGCGAGGATGCGCGGATCGATCGACATGGGAACTCCGGGGATTCGAATGCGTGTCTTGAGGCTTTCCTTAAAGCATCTTCCGGCCGCATGGTCACCATTTCATCGCGGGAAATCTCGGCTTCCAGAGGTGTCACCTCGTGAAATTGTAGCGTCAGTTCCATCCTGCCCTTCAAGGCAAAAGCCGCCCGGAATGATCCGGACGGCTCGCCAATAACTGCGTCGCAGCGTGAAGAACTTACTTCTTCTTGCCGGTCGCATCGAATTGCTGGAGGAACGCGATGAGGTTCCCGATCGCGGTCTCGTCCTTGAGGCCGGGATAGACCATCTTGGTGCCCGGGGTCACGCCGCGCGGGTCCTTGATGTAGACCGTGAAATTCTCGACGCTCCAGACCTTGTCGAGAGCCTTGTAGGCGTTCGAGTAGCTGTAGCCCTCGACCGAGCCGGCCTTGCGGCCGAACAGGCCATTCAATTGCGGCCCGACACCGTTCCTCGCGTTTTCGCCGACTTGGTGGCAGGTGCGGCACTGCGCGAAGACGCGCTCACCAGCGGCGGCATCCTGTGCCTGGGCGGCAGCCGGAACGAGCGCAGCGGCGGCGAGAAGGGAGAACAAGGCAATCTTCATGGCATTTCCTCGAGACGATGACAGTGTTGGGTCTGCGACGATGTCTTTACGCCGGTCCGAACCGATTGGATGAGTGCCATCAGCAACCTTAACGGTTGCTGACAGCGATGATGGGCCGTCCCTCTCAGGCGGCACGCTTCAGCCCGATGGTCGACCAGATGGAGGAAAGCGCTTCTGCCAGCCGGGCAATATCCTCGGCTGTGTGCAGCGGGGTCGGAGTGATGCGCAGGCGCTCCGTGCCGCGCGGCACGGTGGGGTAGTTGATCGGCTGCACGTAGATGTCGAACTCGGCGATCAGATCATCGCTGAGACGCTTGCAGAGCGCGGCATCCCCCACCATCACCGGCACGATATGGCTGGGGTTCATCATGTGCGGAATTCCTGCAGCATCGAGTGCCGCGCGAACCTCGCTCACGCGCTGCTGGTGCTGCTGCCGCTCCACATCGCTCGCCTTGAGGTGGCGGATGCTCGCCAGCGCGCCGGCGGCGATGGCCGGGGGCAGGGCGGTGGAGAAGATGAAACCCGAGGCGAAGCTGCGCACGAAATCGCACATCGCCGCCGAGCCGGCGATATAGCCGCCGAGCACACCGAACGCCTTGCCTAGCGTGCCCTCGATCACGTCGAGACGATGCGATTGCGCTTCACGCGCCGCGATGCCCGCCCCGCGCGGGCCATAGAGCCCCACCGAATGCACCTCGTCGATATAGGTGAAGGCGCCGAATTCCTCGCAGACATCGAGCATCGCCGAGACCGGCGCGATGTCGCCATCCATGGAATAGACGCTCTCGAAAAGCACGAATTTCGGCACCTTGCGGTCGAGCCGCGCGAGCTGCCGGCGCAAGTCGTCCGGGTCGTTATGGGCGAAGATGACCTTGGTCGCGCGGCTGTGGCGCATGCCCTCGATCATCGAGGCATGGTTCAGGGCATCCGAGAGGATGACGCAATCCGGGATCTTCGCGGCGATGGTGCTGATCGCCGCCCAGTTCGAGATGTAGCCCGAATTGAAGAGCAGTGCCGCTTCCTTACCATGAAGATCCGCGAGTTCGCGCTCGAGCATCACGTGGTAGTGGTTCGTGCCCGCGATGTTGCGTGTGCCGCCCGCGCCCGCCCCGCATCTGTCGAGCGCTTCCTGCATCGCGGCCACCACATCCGGGTGCTGGCCCATGCCGAGATAATCATTCGAGCACCAGACCGTAACTTCGCGCGCGCCTTTCGGCCCGTGGAAGGTCGCCTTGGGGAAGCGGCCCGCCTGCCTTTCGAGATCGGCAAAGACACGATAGCGCCCTTCCTTCTTCAGAGAGGACAATTCCTGACGGAAGAAATGTTCGAAACTCATGGTCGTGTCCTCCAAAGCGATACTGTTGGCCCGGATTTTCAGGTCCGGCTGGTCTTGATCGGCCCCCCGATGGGCGGGGTGGCGATGGCGGAAGTCAGGGCAAGAGGCTGGGACTTTTCAGATTTGTGAGCGGATGGCTGCACCCGATCCTCGCGCGAACCAAGGCCCCAGGACCATAATTCGCCGAAGGGCAGAGGAATGACCAGGAACCAGTGCTCGAGCACGCCGAGCACCAGAAGGGTGGCGACCATCGCGTAACCCACGCTTTCGAAGCCGCCCGCGGGTGACTGGATCGCCAGATGGATCAGCCAGGCAGCGGCGAGCGTCGAGGCCGTGACCGAGAACGGGAAGAGCAGGTTCATCGGCCGGTGCGCGAAATAAGTCGCGAGATAGGCAAGGTGCTTGGGCAGGAACTGCACCGTGATGTTCGGGACACCAAGGAAGATGTTGAATTTCGTCGAGAGCCGCATCACCCAGAAGACCAGAAAGGTGTAGAGCCCGAAGCGGTTCGCAGCGCCCCATGTCACGAGGGCGATGGCCGCGGCCGAGGCGAGGATGACCAGCTCGTGGTAGATGATGCTCCGCGTGGCCAGGATGAACCGGCGCACGCCATGCACTCCCCCCGGGCAATCCTCGCGGCTGGAACCGGTGATGTGCCCCAGAAGGAAGCTCATCTCGTTCCAGGCCCAGACCGCGAGGGCACCGAAGAAGGCCGTATAGGCCCCCATCGGCGTGGTGTCCTCGCGGGTGAGATAGAGGGCGAAGAGCCCGCACAGCCCGATCAGGCCCGTGATCCCGTTGCTCCAGCGGAAGGTGCAGGCGGGCAGGCCGTTCAAGTACAGCACCGCCCCCGTGGCGAACCACCAGACGAAGATCGTGAGCGCGACCGGAATGAGGAGTTCCAAGTCCCTCTCCTCAATAGCTCGGATGGAGCCGGCTGGTGGCCGGGATCTCGTTCCGCTTCACGGGCAGGAAATACATCCGCGCCAGCGTGGTCGCGACCCCGGCCATGGCCGCGTAGCGCTTCAGCTTGCCGGTGATGCCGCCCTGCTCGTCCGCATCGGCGATGCGCCGGTTCAGCACCAGCAGCTTCTCGAGTCCGCCCCTGAAGGCGGGGTGGTCGATGTCGAGTTCGAGCGGGAAGACCTGCCGCGAAATCTCGCTCGTCACCCGGAACACGCGCATGCCGTATTCCTTGGGGTCGATGCCGAGCGCCTCGTGGAAGGCGGGGCGCGCATGGTCGCGCACATACATGGTCGAGAAGACGGCAAGCAGGAAAAAGCGGATCCAGTACTTGTTGCCACCCTTGAGCAGATGCGGGTTCGCGCGCATCAGCAGCGAGAAGGCCTCGCCATGGCGGAACTCGTCGTTGCACCATTCCTCGAACCATTTGAAGATCGGGTGGATGCGCTTGTCCGGGTTCCGCTCCAGGTGGCGGAAGATGGTGATGTAGCGCGCATAGCCAATCTTTTCAGAGAGATAGGTCGCGTAGTAGATGTATTTTGGCTTGAAATAGGTGTATTTCTTCGATCTTGTGAGAAATCCGAGATCCACCCCGATGCCGAAATCCTTCAACGCATCGTTGATGAAGCCGGCATGGCGGGCCTCGTCGCGGCTCATGTATTTGAAGAGCTCGCAGATATCCTTGTTGGTGCCCCGCTTCTTCATTTCCGCATAGAGCACGCAGCCGGAGAACTCCGCCGTGCAGGAGGAGATGAGGAAGTCGATCATCTCCTTGCGGAGCTGACCGTTGAGGTGGGACATGTCCGAGTTCCACTCCTCATTGCGCGTGAAATGGCCCTTGTTGGGGTCGCTCTTCATCTCGGCCAGCAGCGCATCCCATTCCTCGCGGACCGGGGTCACGTCGATCTTGTCGAGTTCCTCGAAGTCGGTGGTGTAGAAGCGGGGCGTCAGCACCGTGTCGGATTGGGCGATCCGGGTGGCTTCCGTGGTATCGATCGCGGCCGGGCCGCGCACATCCATCGTGGTCGCGCTCATAGCCGGGTCCTTTCAGAGAAGCTGAATTCGAGGAGTTCCATCACTTCGAGGCGGCCTGTGGCGCGCGTCCAGAGCCGCTCCAGCGGGTTTGCACGCACCACGGTCGCGACGCGGCGGATCTCGGCAGTTTCCCCGTAAGGCACCTTCACCGGCGCGCCATGCACGATCACCTCGTCACCGGGATAGATCGGAATGTTGCCGTCCAGCTCCACATGGGCGTGGAGGCTCTCGAAGGTGTGGGATACGTAAATCGTGCATCCCACCTCGAAGCGCCGGCCCTCCGGCAGCGCTCCCATGGTTGGGCCGGCCGCAGCGGGGCCGGGATCGACATGGTTCTGCATGGTCAATTCCCCCTCTGTTGTCAGTTGTTCGCCTGACCGGCGCTGATCGCCGAGCGGGCCGTCGCGAGACCCAGATCCATCAGCCGTGCCATCGCGGCGGAGTGACTGGGGCCGAAACCGTCGAGTTCGATGCGCGAACCGGTGACGGGATCGACAATGGCGTGGCGGGCATCCGGCCGCCGCGCGAGAAGAAAGGGTGCGTTCCGGTCCACGCGCTTCATCGCGCGCTCGCGGTGCAGGCTGCGCAGCACGCCGCGCAGGAAGGTGGAGCCATCGCGGGGAAGGACATCGAGAACGGTGTCATCCGGCAGCCGGCGCACGAGCACCGAACCATCTGGCTGCTCATCGAAGCGGATCATCACCTGGGCCGCATCCGGCGCCCGGCTCACCCGCAATGCACCGGCATCGGTCTGCCGCGCCACGAAGGCGAAAACCATCGTCGAGATCATCAGGCCTGCGGCTCCCAAAAGGAACCAGCGCGGGAAGACCGGATTGTTGCTCGTCGTGCTCATGCTTTCCCCCGAAAGCGCTTCTCAGTGGGCCGGCTCGGCCGCGCCCGGAAGGGCGGGTTCGACCGGTTTCTCATGCGCCCCGGGCCGCGTTGCGAGGTCGGTCAAGACCGCATGGGGTGGAGCCTTCGCGGCGAGCGCGCGGGCGAGAATGCGGGAGACCTCCGCCACATCGGCCAGGGCGCGCAAGCTCGGCTGGGTCTGGCGCAGATGCCAGGGCCGGGCATGCGGCCAGAGCACGAGATAGGCGAGGCGGTTCTCCGCCGAGAGTGCGAGCGAGATATCGCCGGAGCCATCGGAATCCTGCTTCACCGCTGCCGTCTCGATGATCGCGAAAGGCAGGTTGAAGGTGATGGGCAGGGCCATGCCGATCCGCATCACCACGCGTTCGGAGGTGATGGAATAGACGCTCGTCCTGGCGCTGAACCGCGCGATGAGTGCGATCAGCCCGCAGGCGATCAAGGCGGCGATCGTGACGGGGCCGAGGGCGGCCAGAACCGCTTTCGCGGTGCCGTGGGTCCAGGCGGTCGAAAAGGCCGTCCAACCCATCAGCAGCAGGAAATAGGCCGTCACTTCCCTCAGGTGAAAGACCCGCCAGGCCAGGGGGCGCCACGCGGGCGCGCCCTGCCAGAGAAGCCTCTCGCCGGCCGGCAATTCCGCCGGCAGGCCCGGAATGGGCTCGAAGGCGAAATCATCATGGCTCACAGCAGCGGCTCCACACGATCCGGTGTGGCGTAGAGCGTGCCCGCGCCATAATAGCCGCAGATGCGGTCTTCCTCGCGCAGGGTCACGCTGTCCGGCTTCGCGGTGCCGGGAACGCCCTCGAACTGCGCGCCGGTGATCGCCTCGACATGCACCCGGTTCGGGAAGCTCTTCAGCACCGAGAACGTGATGGGGAGCAGGATGCGGCGCTTGCCCGTGGTTTCGACCTCGAGATAGCGCGCGAGATGCTCGGAGCGATCCACCCAGATATCGACCACCGTGCCGCCGGTTGCGCCATCGCAGCCGACGACCGGGAAACCGCGCGGATCAGGATCGCGCGAGGCGGTGGCATAGGTGGTGGCGACCCGCATCGGCACGATGCGCGGGGTGAGCGCGGTGGTCAGATCCGGCTTGTCGGCCCGTTCCGCCCAGGCGCCGGGGCCGATGCCATCGGCGAGCGGGGCTGCGCTGTTCGGCTCGAGCGGCGTGCCGGGCAGGCGCGAGGTGGGCTTGCCTGCGATCGGGCGCGTATCGGCCACGCCATCCGGCACCAGGCGCGTCGTGCCATCGGGAAGTTTGAAGGTCTTCGGAGGCGGGTAGAAGAGCAGGCTCTTCGCCCGGAAACGGCCCGGGTTCGGGCCATCGACTTCGACCGGGTATCCTTCCCGCTGCGCCTCGCGCTGGAGGTAGTAGATCAGCCCGGCAAAAAAGATCCAGAACAGATACAGCGCGATCTGCGCCAGATCGAAGGAGGAGGAGACAGAGGCGGGTTCCATGAGAATGTGCTCCTGGAGTTCAATCAGTTGGGGAATTCGGCCAGCTGGATGCGGGTCGGCGCGGCAGGCTCATCCCGCCGCCAGGCGCGGACCAGTGGACCGAGCGCGACGAGGGTGAGGAAGAGAAGAAGAATTTCAAGGTGATAGATCACGCCATAGGCACTGGATGAGGCAAGAAACGCCTTGCCGAGCTGCCCGGTCGCCCCCAGCATGGCGAGACTGTCGCGCAGCACGCCGCCAAGGCCGATTGCCAGGCCGGCACAGGTGGCCTGCACCGCGCCCCAGGCGCCGAGCGCAAGCCCGGTCTGCTCGCCGGAATCGAGGTTCATCGCGGCAATCAGCGTCGAGACCGAAAAGAGCCCCGCGCCAAAACCGATGGCCACCACGCCTGCGCGGAAGAGCAGCGGTGCGATGAAGGCTCCGGCGAAGATGACCATCGAGAAGCCCAGTACACCCACCAGCACCCCCATCGCCGCGAGGCGGCAGGGGTGCGTGCCCCTGGCCAGCAAACCGGCCGCCAGCGAAAAGGCCGCGAGCGAACCCGCCGCGAGCAGGGCCGTCAGCATGGTAGTGGCGCTCACGGATAGGCCGAGAACTTCCGCGCCATAGGGCTCGAGGATGATGTCCTGCATGTTGAACGCAGCCGTGCCGAGGCCGACGGCCACGAGGAAGCGGCGCGCCTGCGGCTTGTTGGCAAAGCACTTCCAGGCCTCGCCGAATCCCGGGCTCGCCTCGCGCGGCTCGGGCCGGCGGCGGGCTTCCTGTTTCCACAACGCGATGACGTTCAGGACGAGGGTCGCCGCAGCGGCACCTTGCACCGCCTGGATGAGGCGCACCGGGGAAAAGTCGGCGAGCACGAACGAGAACAAATAGCCGCTCACGATCATGCTCAGCAGCAAGACCACATACATCAGCGCGACAACGCGCGGGCGCTGCTCGGTGCTCGCAAGGTCTGTTGCCAGAGCCAGGCCCGCAGTCTGCGTGGTGTGAAGACCCGCGCCGGTCAGCAGGAAGGCAAGCGCCGCGCTGATCTGTCCGACCGCCGGGTGCGCATCATGGTCCGAGCCGAGCAGGAGCAACGCGAAGGGCATGATCGCCAATCCGGCGAATTGCAGCATCGTGCCGGTCCAGACATAAGGCACACGCCGCCAGCCAAAGGCCGAGCGATGCATATCGGACCGGAAGCCGACCAGCGCTCGGAACGGCGCGAAGAGGAAAGGCAAAGCCACCATCAGCGCCACAAGCGAGGCAGACACGCCAAGCTCAACGATCATCACGCGGTTGAGCGTGCCCAGCAGCAGAACCGAGGCCATGCCCACCGAGACCTGAAACAGGGCGAGCCGCAGCAGCCGACCGAGCGGAAGTTCGGCCGAAGCCGCATCCGCAAAAGGCAGCAGGCGCGGATCAATCCGCTTCATCTTCTCGATGAGAAGGCGCTGGACGTTCATGCCTGACGCTCTCCGGGCAGGAGGCGCAGGGCCTCCGAGATGTAGAAGCCGCTCGTGGTGCGGTGCCTTTCAGCCAGGCGCCAGCCGGCGAGGCTGGCTTCGCGCTTCATCGCGCGGGCCAGGCCGGCTGCGCTGACCGGCACGATCGCCGGCGCACGATCCCCGCGCGGGAACAACCGGCCCACGCGATGCATCACGGTGAGCAGCGGCGTCTGCGGCGCGATGGTGATCAGAATCGGGCCCGAAACGCGCGGGGCGAGGGCCGCCAAGGCGCGGGCAATATCGTCGGTTTCGTAATGGATCAGCGAATCCATCGCGACCACCGCATCGAAGCGCCCGAGGGCGGGGTCGAGCATGTCGCCGACCCGGAAATCGATGCGGCCGCCGGTTCCATTCTGGCCGAGATCGCGCGGCAGGCGCTCGGCAGCGAGGTTCACGAGCGTTGCGGAGATGTCGATGGCGACAACCTCAGCGCCGCGCCGCGCAGCTTCCACCGAAAGCGCGCCCGTGCCGCAACCGGCATCGAGAAGGCGCATGCCGGAAAGATCCGCCGGCAGCCAGGAGAGCAGCTTCGCCCGCATGGAATCGCGGCCGGCGCGCACGGTGCGGCGGATGCGGCCCACCGGCGCATCCGAGGTGAGCTTCGCCCAGGCATCAACTGCCGTGCGGTCGAAATAGGTCTCGAGCTCGTCCTTGCGCTTGTGATAGGCGGCGTTTGCCATCATTCATACCCCAGGAAATCGAAGATCTCGCGATCCTTCATGGGTTGCGCGTTGAGCGGCTCGGTGCCCGCCCAGAGGGTTTCGGCGAGCTGCATGTATTCGGCCTTCACAGCCGCGAGCTCGGGCGTGTCATCCATCTCGAACATGGTCGATTTCTTGAGCCGTGAGCGGCGGATGGCATCGACATCGCGGAAATGCGCGAGGCGCTTCAGGCCGGTGGCGGCGGCGAAGCGGTCGATCTCGTCCGTGCCGGCCGAGCGGTTCGCGATGATGCCGCCGACGCGCACATCGTAGTTCTTCGACTTCGCCTTGATGGCCGCCACGATGCGGTTCATCGCGAAGATCGAGTCGAAATCATTCGCGGTGACGATCACCGCACGCTCGGCATGCTGGAGGGGGGCCGCGAAACCGCCGCAGACCACATCGCCCAGCACGTCGAAGATCACCACATCCGTATCGTCGAGAAGGTGGTGCTCCTTGAGGAGCTTCACGGTCTGGCCGACGACATAGCCGCCACAGCCGGTGCCGGCGGGCGGGCCGCCCGCTTCCACGCACATCACACCATTATAGCCCTCGAAGACGAAATCCTCGACGCGCAGCTCTTCGGAATGGAAGTTCACCGTCTCCAGCACGTCGATGACGGTGGGGATGAGGCGCTTCGTGAGCGTGAAGGTCGAATCATGCTTGGGGTCGCAGCCGATCTGCAGCACGCGTTTTCCGAGCCTGGAGAAGGCCACCGAGAGGTTCGACGAGGTTGTGGATTTGCCGATCCCGCCCTTGCCGTAGACGGCAAAGACCTTCGCGGTCTCGATCTGGCTCGAGGGATCGAGATGCACCTGCACGGAGCCCTCGCCATCGCCGGTTGCGCGGTCCTTCAGGGTGGGGTGGCGGTAAAGCGTTGTCATGCGGCAACCTCGGTTCCGATGCCTTCGATGCGGTCTTCCAGATCCTCGCTGGCTTGCAGCAGGGCTTCGGCGGTGGCCGCATCCGGCTTCCAGTATTGGCGTTCATGCGCTTCGATGAGCCGCTTCACGACCTTGCTCGCGGCGACCGGGTTCAGCGCGATCAGGCGTTCGCGCAAGGTTTCGTCGAGCATCAGGGTCTGGGTCATCTGCTTGTAGACCCAGGGCTCCACCTGCCCGGTGGTGGCGGACCAGCCGACGGTGTTGCGCACATGCTCCTCGATCTGCCGCACGCCTTCGTAGCCGTGCTTCAGCATGCCCTCGAACCATTTGGGGTTGAGGATACGCGTGCGCGCTTCCAGCGAGACCTGCTCGCCGAGCGTGCGGACCACCCCCTCGGAGCGGGTCTGATCCCCGATATAGACCGGGATCGTCGTGCCCTTCTCGCGTTGGGCAGCCTTGGAAATGCCGCCGAGCGTGTCGAAATACTGGTCGAGGCTGGTGACCCCGACCTCCAGGCTTTCGAGGTTCTGGTAGGCGAGATCGACGCGGCTGAGCATCCCGGTCAGCAGCTTCGTCTGCGCCTGCGGCGCGCCATCGCGGCCATAGGCGAAGCTCTTGCGGCGGCAATAGGTTTCGGCGAGTTCATCGCCGCTATCCCACTGGCCGTTCTCGACCAGGTGGCTGACATTGGAGCCATAGGCGCCATCGGCATTCGAGAACACGCGCAATGCCGCCGTTTCGAAATCGCAAGCCTGCTCGCGCTGGTAGGCGAGCGTGTTCCGGCGCAGGAAGTTCATGGCTTCCGGCTCATCCGCGCCGGCCGCGAGAAAGCAGGCTTCGGCCAGAAGCTTGGTCTGCAGCGGCAGCAGGTCGCGGAAGATGCCGGAGAGCGTCAGCACCACATCGATGCGCGGGCGGCCAAGTTCGGCGAGCGGCACGAGTTTCGCGCCGGTGAGGCGACCGTAATGGTCGAAGCGTGGTTCCGCGCCGATCAGCGCCATGGCCTGCGCGATGGGGCCGCCTTCGGTTTTCACGTTATCCGCGCCCCAGAGCACCATCGCGACCTTTTCGGGCGCGGCATGGCCGTCGCTCGCGTGGCGCGCGAGCAGTTTCGCGGCCTGCCGGCGGCCATCGGCCATCGCGAAGGCCGAGGGGATGCGGAAGGGATCGAAACTGTGCATGTTCCGCCCCGTGGGCAGAACGGCCGGGCTTCTGAGCACATCGCCGCCCTGCGCCGGGGGGGTGAAGCCGCCATCGAGCGCGTGCAGGATGGCCGGGAGTTCGTGATCGTCTTCCAGCAGCCGATCCATGTCCGAAAGCTTCCTGGCGAGCGCGGCATCGATGACAGCAGGCAGGGGCTTGCGGTCGATGATCGCTTCCACCGCTTCGCGATCGAGCCGCGCACCATGGCCGGCATCGGCCACCGCGAGCAGCATATCGGCGCGTTCGGCCCGGCTCAGCGGCTCGCCGACCACATGAAGCCCGTGCGGGATCAACGTGTATTCGAGTTCCAGCACGGCATGCGTGAGCCTGCCGATTTCGCTTTCGGCCGCAGCGCCCCAGGCGGGTTCTGCCGCAGCGAGATCGACCGCCGCGGCCTGCGCCTGGATCAGCGTCGCGAGCGTCTCGCGTTCCTCGCCGCCGGTGTTGAGCGACCGCCAGCGATCAAGCGAGGCCTTCAGCTCCAGCAATCCGCGATAAAGCCCGGCATGCGCGACTGGCGGGGTGAGATAGGTGATCAGCGTCGCCGCCGAACGGCGCTTCGCGATCGAGCCCTCGGAGGGGTTGTTCGAGGCGTAGAGATAGACATTCGGGATGTCGCCGATGAGGCGATCCGACCAGGAGGAACCCGAAAGCCCCACCTGCTTGCCGGGCATGAATTCCAAGGCGCCGTGCGTGCCGAAATGGAGATAAGCCTGCGCGCCGAAATCCTCGCGCATCCAGCGATAGAAGGCCGAGAAGGCGTGGGTTGGCGCGAAGCTCTTCTCGAACAGAAGCCGCATCGGGTCGCCCTCGTAGCCGAAGGCGGGCTGGATGCCGACGAAGATATTCCCGAACTGCGCGCCGAGCACGAAGATGTTGCCGCCATCGGTCTGGTGCTTGCCGGGGGCGGGGCCCCAGGCGCGCTCGATCTCGGCAAGCCAGCGCTCGCGCCGCACGTGGTCGGAAGCGGGAATGCGGGCATGGACATTGGCATGCGCGCCATAGATCGCGGCATTGCCCTCGGTGAGGGCCTTGCGAAGGTGATCCACCGACGGCGGAACTTCCACCGTGTAGCCCGCCTGACGGAGGGCTCCAAGCGTGCGGTGGAGCGATTCAAACACGGCGAGATAGGCGGCAGAGCCGGTCGAACCCGCATTGGGCGGGAAGTTGAAGATCACGAGGCCCAGCTTGCGCTTCGCGCGCTCGGCGCGGCGCAGGCACACCAGGCGGTCGATGCGCGCCGCCAGCATGTCGATGCGCTCGGGGCAGCCGACCATGGCGCGCAGGTCGCGATCCGCTTCGAACACGCAGCGGCGATGGCAGCCGGCGCAGGTGGCGCCCCCCGCTTCCACGCGCCCGCCGAACACCATCGAGCCCGTCGCGCCATCGAGTTCGGGAATCGCGACCATGATGGTCGCCTCCACCGGCATCAAGCCGCGATCCGAGCCGCCCCATTCCTGCAGCGACTGGAACTCCACGGCATGGGCCGCGATATAGGGAACATCGAGCTGTTTCAGCACGGTTTCCGCCGCTGCGGCATCATTATAGGCCGGGCCGCCCACCAGCGAGAAACCGGTGAGCGAGACCAGCGCATCGATCGCCGGAGCGCCGTTCTTCAGGAAGAATTTCTCGATCGCCGGGCGTGCATCGAGCCCGCTCGCGAAAGCCGGGATGACGCGATAGCCGCGTGCCTCGATGGCCGCGATGGCGGCATCGTAATGCGCGGTGTTTCCCGCGAGCAGGTAGCTGCGCATCAGCAGCACGCCAACCGTGCCGCGGATGTTGTCGTTCTTCGGAAGCCCTGCATCGGCTTCCTGCATCCGGCCCTTCATCGCCGGGTGATAGACGCCGGTCTCCGGGTATTCGACCGGGTTTTCGGCTTTCAGGGTGCCGCGATAGACCGCTCGCGGCCCCGCCGCATAGCGGTTCACCAGGTAGCGGACCATGTTGAGGAAATTCTCGTCCGAGCCCGCGAGCCAATATTGAAGGCTCAGGAAATAGGCGCGCACATCCTGCGCGGTGCCGGGAATGAAGCGGAGGATCTGCGGCAGCCGGCGCAGCATCTTCAGCTGGCTCGCGCCGGCATTGCCGCCGGGCTTCGCATTGCCGCGCAGCTTCTTCAGCAGGGCGGTGAAGCCGGTGGCCGGCTGGCTCATGTCATAGGCGCCCATGCGGGTGAGCTTCGTCACCTCGGGCGCCGAGAGGCAGCAGATCATCGCATCGCAGTTTGCCCGGCGGGCCTGAAGGGCGGCGAGGATCGGCGTGTATTGGTCTTCCATGAAGAGCATGGACGCGACAAGGATATCCGCCTCGCGGATCGCCGCATTCGCCGCTTCCAGCGCCGCGGGCGAGCGGCCCCAATCCGCCGCGGAATGCACGCCGAGGATGAGACCGGGGATTTCCCGCTTCAGTTGCGGGCGCATGCGCGCCATCGTGCCGGTCAGGTGATCGTCCATCGTGACGATCACGACCCGGATCGGGGTGGCCTCAACGCCCGAAATGCGCTTTGGCATCATAGAGCGTCTCCACGGTGATGGTGCGAATGGCGCGTTCGCGCGCAAAAGCCTCGGTGTTCCGGCGCGCTTTCCCGCGCACGAAGAAGGGAATTTTCTTCAGTTCCTTTTCCGCCTCCGCCGCCCAGACCGGCTCCCCGGCTGGCAATTCGGCGACAGCCAGATCCGCTTCGGGAGCCGCCACCGCCGCGGCGAGCGGCTCGGTCGCGCGCTCGCGGGCAGGCGCATGCGAGCCGTGGCCGAGATGGCTCGAGCCCGCGCCGTCATGGAACTCGAAATCATCGCGGAACATGCCGAGGAGGTGCTCCTCAAGGCCCATCATCAGCGGGTGAACCCAGGTGTCGAAGATCACATCCGCGCCGTCGAAGCCCATCTGCGGAGCATAGCGGGCGGGGAAATCCTGCACATGCACGGGCGCGGAGATCACCGCGCAGGGAATGCGCAGGCGTTTGGCGATATGCCGCTCCATCTGCGAACCCAGCACGAGTTCGGGCTGCAATTCGGCGATCTTGGCTTCCACCTCGAGGTAATCATCGGTGATCAGCGCCTCAAGGCCGAGGCGGGTCGCCATCTGGCGGATATCGCGGGCGAATTCGCGGGAATAGGTGCCGAGGCCCACGACATCGAAGCCAAGTTCCTCCTTGCAGATCCGGGCTGCCGCGAGGGCATGGGTCGCATCACCGAAGATGAAGACGCGCTTGCCCGTGAGATAGGTCGAATCGACCGAGCGCGAATACCAGGGCAAGCGCCCCGGCTGCTCGGCGAGGAAGGGCGCGGGGTCGATGCCGGCGCAGCGCGCGACCTCGACGATGAAATCGCGGGTGGCACCCACGCCGATCGGCACGGCGGTGACCATCGGCTGGTTGAAACTCCGCTTCAGCCATTGCGCGGCCTGGCCGGCGATTTCCGGGTAGAGCACGATGTTGAAATCGGCCTCGCCCAAGGTCGCGAGATCGGCGGGTGTCGCCTCCCAAGGGGCCACGACGTGGATTTCCACGCCCATCCGCTCGAGGATTTGGCTCACGGCGAGAAGATCGTCGCGGTGGCGGAAGCCGACGGCGGCCGGGCCGAGAAGGTTGCAGCGCGCGGGCTCGCCGGCGCGGCGTGGCGCGCGGATCGAACCCGGTTGCGGCGCATGCGGGCCAGCCAGTGCGCGCACGAGCTGGTAGAAGGTTTCGGCCGCGCCCCAGTTCTCCTTCTTCTGGTAGCTCGGAAGCTCCAGAGGAATGACCGGAAGCGGCAGGCCCAGGGCGCGCGCCAGACCTGCGGGATCATCCTGGATGAGTTCGCCGGTGCAGGAGGCGCCCACGATCATCGCCTGCGGCTTGAAACGCTCATAGGCATCCGAGCAGGCGGTCTGGAAGAGATCCGCCGTGTCGCCGCCGAGGTCACGCGCCTGAAAAGTGGTGTAGGTGACCGGCGGACGGCGGTTGCGCCGCTCGATCATCGTGAAAAGCAGGTCGGCATAGGTGTCTCCCTGGGGCGCATGCAACACGTAATGCAGGCCGCGCATCGCGGTGGCGATCCGCATCGCGCCGACATGGGGAGGTCCCTCATAGGTCCAGACGGTGAGATGCATGGCTACATCTCCAGCCGGGCGCGACGCACGAGCGGCCGCGCGAAGAGTTCGGCGAGGTCACCCGCCTGCTCGAAACCCTGGATGGGCGTGAAGACGAGTTCGATCGCCCATTTCGTGGTGATGCCCTCGGCTTCGAGCGGATTGGCGAGGCCGAGGCCGCAGACCACGAGATCGGGATCGGATTTCCGGCAGCGATCGAGCTGGCGATCGACATCCTGCCCTTCGCTGAGCTGCGTGCCCTCGGGCAGCAGCGCGAGATCGGCTGCAAGATGCTGGCGATGGAGGTAGGGCGTGCCGACCTCGATGAGGTTCATCCCGAGTTCGTTCGCGAGGAACCGCGCGATCGGGATTTCCAGCTGGCTATCCGTGAAGAAGAAGATGCGCCGCCCGGCAAGCGTGTCGCGATAACGCGAGACGGCGCGGTTGGCGCGTTCCATCGGTGCCCGCGTGACATTCTCGAGCGTGAGAGGAGAAACGCCATGGGACTTCGCGACGGCCTCAAGCCAGCCGAACATGCCATGAGCGCCGAGCGGGAAGGGTGCCTCGATGCGTTTGGCCCCGCGCTGTTCCAGCTTCATCGCCGTATCGGTCAGGAAGGGCTGAACGAGGATGTAGCGCGTGGATGGCCCGAGAGCCGGCATCTCGTGCGCGCGGCGCGCGGGAAGGAAGGTGACCTTCTCGATGCCCATCGCGGCCAGAAGGCGCCGGAACTGATCCTCCACGGCATCGGCCAGCACGCCGACGACCATCAGTGAGGCCTCACCGGCCGGCGCTTCCGGCAGGGTGGGAACGAGGGCGGCCAGGCAGGCATCCTCGCCTTGCGTGAAGGTGGTCTCGATGCCCGAGCCGGAATAGTTCAGCACGCGCACGGCCGGATGCATCTGTTCCGAGAGCCGGCGTGCCGCGCGGCTCAGATCGAGCTTGATCACTTCCGAGGGGCAGGAGCCCACGAGGAAGAGCAGCCTGATATCCGGGCGGCGTTCGAGGAGCCGCATCACCACGCGGTCGAGCTCCTCATTCGCATCGGCGAGGCCGGCGAGATCGCGGTCATCGATGATCGCCGTTGCGAAGCGCGGCTCGGCGAAGATCATCACGCCGGCGGCGGATTGCATCAGGTGCGCGCAGGTGCGCGATCCGACGATCAGGAAGAAGGCATCCTGGATTTTCCGATGCAGCCACATGATGCCGGTCAGGCCGCAGAACACTTCGCGCTGGCCGCGTTCGCGCAGCACCGGGGGGGTGGTGCAGCCTGCCTTCGTTGAGCCCTGCGCCGGGATCGCCAGGGAATCCAGCTGTCCACGAATCATGACATCACCTCGAAACCCTCGGAGGTGAGTTCGGGCTCGCTCTCGGCCTGCAGCCGCGCGGCGCGCAACTTCAGCAGGAACTGCGCGGCGTTCACCACATAAGTGGCGTAGGCGGCAAGCGCGATGCCCATCTGAACCTGCGGCCCGGCAAGGTTGCCCAGAACCACCACCAGATAGGCCGTGTGCAAGGCGATCACCACGAAACTCACCATGTCTTCCCAATAGAAGGCGGGTGCCAGAAGATAGCGGCCGAACACCGCATGCTCCCAAAGCGAGCCGGTGACCATGATCAGGTAAAGAACAAGCGTTTTCAGGATGATCGAGAGGGTGGCCGCCTCATAGCCCGCGCCCGTCAGCAGGTAGCGGAGCACGAGCGCAAGGCTCACGAGAAACACGAGGAACTGCACCGGCGCGAGAATGCCCTGCACCAGGGTCCAGCCGGTCGAATCCCGCCGCCGCCGTTCTTCCGGCGTGTAGAGCGGCTTCGCGACCTTCCGGCCCTGTTGCGCGCCGCCTGACATCTTGCGGATGGTCATCGACTGGCCCATTCCGCCCTCCCGGCTGAGGCGCGGCCTCAATGCCTGCGCCTTGTTTTCAAACCTTCGCGCGGCTTTCCCGATATGTCAATAAAACTAGACACAGAAATTGTAGTGAGCTGTCACGATGATTTTTCGGACGGGGTGTTGCGCGATTTTTGCGACGGTTCACGGGTTGCGCTTCGATCATTCAGAGGTTGCGCTTCGATCATTCAGAGCAAGCGGTTCCGGATCATCCGCGCGTCTGGATGGAAAATTGCGGCAACACGCCGCATTCACAAATTTATCGCGCTGCAACCCAAGAAAAATGTTCACTTATTGTAACGGGTGTCGAATTTCATTGCGGCGGGGTCGGAAAGGTGATCTTTTTGCTCGCCAGTGAGAGCTCCTTTGACAAAACCTCCGTCTGCGACATAACGTCTCAAATGTGGGTTCCTTGATGCGCATCAAGATGTTCGATTGCTCGCAGTGCGGAAATGTCCATTTCCAATTACACCTCGGGGGAGGGCGTGATGGGTAGCGGGTATGATGACGGATTGAAAGGACCCGATGTTCTGGATGGCATCGAAGGCTCTTTCTGCCGCTATGCGCCAAGTTTCGAGACGCTGCAGGACTATGCTTCCGGACGAGGCTCTCATGGCGGTCGCGCACCCTCCTCGCAGGCCCTGATCGAGCGTACGGTCGAGGCCTCCGTGCTCACGACCTTGCTGCGCCGGCATGGCATTCTGCACCCGCCCGGCAACCATGCGGGCCCGGCGCAAAGTCTTTCTGCGCAACCCGGGCCCGTCGATATGGAACGGTTCTCGGCCATGCTGGTGGCGGGCGATGGTCGCGGGGCTGTCGAATGGCTGGCACCGTGGCGTCACCGGTCGGGACAGCTGGATGATCGCATGGCGGGCCTTCTGTCGCAGGCCGCCCGGCAGCTTGGAAGTGCCTGGGAAGATGACAGTCTTTCCTTCGCTGAGGTCTCGCTGGGGGTTGTCACACTGCAGCGCGTTCTGCGCGAATTCGCACCTCCTCCCCACGCGCTGCCGCTGGTTGCCCGGCGCATGTTGCTGGCGCCCATGCCGGGCGAGGTGCATTGTTTCGGCCTGAAGATGCTCGGCATCCGGTTCCAGCAGGCGGGCTGGGATTGCCAGACTGAATCGCAATTGTCCGAAGAGGCCCTGCTTTGCCGCGTGGGCGAGCAGCGCTATGACGTGGTTGGCCTCTCCACCCAATGTGCCGAGGACGAGGATCGTGCGGCCGGATTGATCATTCGGATCAGGCAGGCGTCCTGCGAACCGAGGGTCAGGGTCCTGCTCGGCGGTGCGCGTTTTGCGGGCCGGCCGGGGGTTGCGCTGGCGCTTGGCGCGGACCTCGCACCGGTGCCTTTCGAGGAACTTTCGGAGGCTCTCGACCGTTTGATACCGGCTGACGGGGCCTGAACCCGGCTCGATGGTGGCGAATATCGTTCCGGCATTGATCCGGTCTTGTATGGCACGGACCTTGTTTGTAACGACTGCCAAGGCCAAATCACGAAACATGATGCTGTCCGCCCAAGACCCCAACGAGCACAAGAGCAATGGAAGATCAGGTCTCGGTTCAAAATGGTTCTGGCGGCATTCCCGGATGGGCCGGGGACGTCACCCCTGATTCAGCGGAACGGCTGGTCGCCTCCCTGTCTGACATCGCCATCGTGGTGGATGGCTCGGGCGTGATCCATGATGTGGTGACCAACGACAGCGAATTGGCGCGGGAAGTGGGGCAGGGCTGGCGCGGTCGGCCCTGGATCGAGATCGTCACGCCGGAGAGCCGCGCGAAGGTCGAGGATCTCATCGGGCGGGCGCTCAAGGGCAGCCCCACCCAGGCTCGCGAGATCAATCATCCGACTGACAAGGGCATTGATCTTCCGATCCGCTATTCGGCGGTCGCGCTTGGGCGAACGGGCCGAATCATCGCGGTGGGGCGGGATTTGCGGCGGCTTTCGGCGCTGCAGCGCAAGCTTGTCGAAACGCAGGACGTTCTTGAGCGCGATTATACCCGCTATCGCGCCGCGGAAACCCGCTATCGCATGCTCTTCCATGTGACGACCGATCCGGTCCTGATCGTGGATGGCGCGACACTTCGCATCACGGACGCCAATCCGGCCGCGATCCAGCAACTGGCACCCGTCTCCGACCGGCTCGTGAACCGTACCGTGCTCTCGTGCTTCGATTATGACAGCGGGCAACTCCTCGAATCGGCGCTGAAGACCGCGCGCCGCACGGGCACGGTGCCGAATATCGAGGCGCGGCTTGCCAATTCCGGCGCCGCCTTCGCCGTCAGCGTGGCGGTGTTCCGGCAGGAGCAGGAAGTCTCCTTCCTGCTGCAGATGCTGCCGGCGGAGAGCGCCCATGTGGTGCAGGCCAGTGGTGCGGCGCAGGATGTCGCGCGCGTCGTGGAGCATTTGCCGCTCGCCTTCGTGGTCATCGACGAGGAATGGCGCGTCACGGAAGCCAACGAGGCGTTCCTTGAACTGGTGCATCTCGCTTCCAAGGAGCAGATCCTCGGGCAGGCAATCGGCAAGTGGCTGGGGCGGCCGGGCGTGGATATGGAATTGCTGATGGCGCGGCTGCGGGAAAGCCAGAGCGTACGCAGCTTCCCGACCATCTTGCGTGGGTCCTTTGGCGGCTCCGAGGATATCGAGGTCACGGCGGTCTCGACCCTTTCGGGCCAATCGCAGATCTATGGCCTTCTGATGTCCCGGGCGCTGCTGCAGCCTGCGGCCGCGATGCGCGAGCCAAATCCCTACACATCCGTGGATCAGGTGACGGAGCTTGTCGGCCGCGTTTCGCTGAAGGACATGGTGCGCGAATCCGCCGACATCATCGAGAAGCTCTGCATCGAGGCGGCGCTGAAGCGTTCGGGCGACAATCGTGCCGCCGCCGCGCAGATGCTGGGTCTGAGCCGCCAGAGCTTCTATGCGAAGATGCGCCGTCATGGTCTTGGCAATCTCGGCGGCCTGGAGGATGACGAGAATGATGCGTGAGGCATCACGGCTCGCCCTTGAGGATCGTCAATCAAAATTGACACTTGAGTAAAATAAAATTGACGGCCCATGCGGGTGGGGCTAGCCTTGCTGGATGATGCGCGATCTTCTGCCTTCCGGTGCTGCCGAGCCGATGGTGATCCACCGCCATTCCTATCCGCAGCCGTGCGCCCTGCTTGAACTCCTGAAGCCGATCACCTGGTTCCCGCCGATGTGGGCCTATCTGTGCGGCGTGGTTTCGGCAGGCTCCACCTTCTCCGAGACATGGCCGGCGGCTCTTGCCGGCGCCTTGCTGGCAGGTCCGCTGGTTTGCGGCACGAGCCAGGTTGTGAACGACTGGTATGATCGCCATGTCGATGCGGTGAACGAGCCGAACCGGCCGATACCCTCGGGCCGTGTGCCCGGTCGCTGGGGTTTCGCCTTCGCGGTGGCGTGGACCATTCTGTCCTTCCTGTTTGCCACGCTGCTCGGACCCCAGGTGATGCTCGCCACATTGCTGGGGCTCGCCTGCGCCTGGGCCTATTCCGCGCCGCCGCTCCGCCTCAAGGGCAATGGCTGGTATGGCAACCTCGCGGTGGGCCTCTGCTACGAGGGGCTGCCCTGGTTCACGGGCGCGGCTGCCGTGCTCGGCACATGGCCGGATGCGCGCATCCTCGCGCTCGCCCTGCTCTACAGCCTTGGTGCCCACGGCATCATGACGCTCAATGATTTCAAGTCGATCGAGGGTGACAAGCAGCATCATGTGCGTTCCATTCCCGTCCAGATCGGTGCCGAGCGGGCCGCGCGTCTCGCCTGCTGGGTGATGGCGGTGCCGCAGGTGGTCGTCATCGGGCTTCTCGTCCAATGGGGGGCGCCGGTTCATGCGGGGATCGTGACCGCCATGCTGCTCGCGCAGCTCGTGCTCATGCGCACCTTGGTCGCCCATCCGCGCGAGCGTGCGCCCTGGTATAACGGCACCGGGGTGACCCTCTACGTGCTGGGCATGCTGGTCTGCGCTTTCGCGCTCCGTAGCCTCAACACAACCGGGGGGATGTGATGAAACCATTGGGATGGCTGGGAATTTTTCGCCTTGGTCTGGTGCAGACGGCTTTGGGCGCCATCGTGGTGCTCACCACATCCACCATCAACCGGGTGATGGTGGTGGAACTGGCCTTGCCCGCCATGCTGCCCGGGCTGCTGGTGGGCCTGCATTATGCCGTGCAGGTCTTGCGCCCGCGCTGGGGGCATGGCGCGGATGTGGGCGGGCGCCTCACGCCGTGGATTCTCGGCGGCATGGCGACGCTTGCGCTTGGCGGATTCGGAGCGGCGCTCGGTGTCGCGCTGATGCAGAACTCGACCCTTCTCGGCCTCATGGTCTCCACGCTCGCCTTCCTGCTGATCGGCATCGGCGTTGGTGCCAGCGGAACCTCGCTCCTCGTGCTCCTCTCGAAACGCGTGGAGGACAAGCGCCGCCCCGCCGCGGCGACCATCGTCTGGGTGATGATGATCATCGGTTTCATCGTCACGGCGGCGACCGCGGGGCATTTCCTCGACCCCTTCTCCTTCTCGCGCCTGCTTGCCGTCTCCGGCGCGGTCAGCGCGCTGGCCTTCCTCGTGAGCGTCCTCGCGGTCTCGGGCGTTGAAGGCGCGGGTGTGCTTCAGAAGGCCGAGGACGAGCCGAAAATCCCCTTCAGGGAGGCGATTTTGGAAGTGTGGGCCGAGCCGCATTCCCGGCTCTTCGCGATCTTCATCTTCCTCTCGATGGTCGCCTACAGCGCGCAGGATCTGATCCTCGAACCCTTCGCGGGGGTGGTCTTCGGCCTCACGCCGGGCGAGACGACCAAGCTTGCGGGGCTGCAGCATGCCGGCGTGCTCGCCGGGATGATCATGGTTGGGCTCGTGAGCACGGTTTTCAGCCGCCACAAGGCCGCGACGACGCGTTTCTGGACCGTCGGCGGCTGCCTTGCCTCGGCTCTGGCGCTGGCCGGCCTCGTGGCTTCGGCCATCATCGGCGAGGGCTTTCCGTTTCGTCCGAATGTGTTCCTCCTTGGCCTTGCGAATGGTGCGTTTGCCGCCGCCGCGATCGGCGCGATGATGCGCCTGGTGAATGAGGGCAACCCCTCTCGTGCTGGCATTCGCATGGGCCTCTGGGGCGCGGCGCAGGGCATCGCCTTTGGTGCCGGTGGTCTGGTTGGCGCGATGGCCGCGGATATCGCGCGGTTCTTCATCGCCTCGCAAGTTGCGGCCTATGCCGTTGTTTTCGCAGCGGAAGGCGTGCTCTTCCTCGTCTCGGCCGTGCTCGCCGATCGCATCGCGCGGCAATCGCGGCTGGCCCGAGGCCTGGCTGAACAGCCCCGCAAGGAGCCGGATATCTCCGGCCTCGCACTCGGCCGGTAAGGGGAGGGGACCATGCTCGATCAGACCCGCTCCCAATTCGATGTCGTGGTGGTTGGCGGCGGCCCCTCGGGCGCGACGGCCGCGAAGGAACTGGCCGAAGCCGGTCATTCCGTGCTGCTGCTCGATCCGCAGGCGCGCATCAAGCCTTGCGGTGGCGCGGTGCCACCCTGCTGCATCCGCGAATTCGACATCCCCGAGGATATGCTCGTCGCGAAGGTGCGTTCGGCGCGGATGATCGCCCCCTCCGCGATCGGCGTGGACATGCCCATCGAGGATGGTTTCGTCGGCATGGTCGATCGCGCGACCTTCGATGAATGGCTGCGCGAACGGGCCCGGAAGGCCGGCGCCACCCGGATTCGCGGCAGCTTCGAAAGCTTCTCGCGCGATGCCGATGGCACGGCGCTCGTCGAATATTCCCTGAAGGGCTCGGAGGCTCCCAATCGCCTTGTTCGTGCCCGCATGGTGATCGGCGCGGATGGCGCGAATTCCCGCGTGGCAGCGGCGGCTCTTCCGGATGTGAAGCGCGTGCCCTTCGTCTTCGCCTATCATGAGGTCGTGAAGGCGCCGGCAGTCGCCTCGCCGCATTACGATCACGAGCGCTGCGATGTGATCTATCAGGGCAAGGTCTCGCCGGATTTCTATGGCTGGATCTTCCCGCATGGCGAGACTTTCAGCATCGGCACGGGCTCGGCGCAGAAGGGCTTCTCGCTGCGCGGCTCCATCGCGGAGTTGCGCCGCGCGACAGGCTTCGATGAGCTCGAGACCATCCGCAAGGAAGGCGCGCCCATCCCCATGAAGCCCCTGAAACGATGGGACAATGGCCGCGATGTGCTGCTTGCGGGCGATGCTGCCGGCGTGGTTGCGCCCGCTTCGGGCGAGGGCATCTACTACGCGATGCTCGGCGGGCGTCTCGCTGCGAAAGCGGTTGCCAAAGCGCTCGAAACCGGCGATGCGCGCGCGCTTTCCGAGGCGCGACGTGCCTTCATGGCGGCGCATGGTCGCATCTTCTGGATCCTGGGGCTGCTGCAATATTTCTGGTATCGGAACGACAAGCGCCGCGAGCAGTTCGTCAAGATCTGCCGAGATCCCGATGTGCAGAAGCTCACCTGGGATTCCTACATGAACAAGGCACTGGTGCGAGGCCGGTTCATGACTCACATGCGCATTCTAATAAATGATATCCGGCATTTGATGGGCTTCGCCCGGGCATGACGCGCGCGCGCGGGGCTCTCGCCCGGCAGGTGGCTGTCGCCACGCTGGCAGCCGTCGTGGTGATGGCCGCAGGTGGTTTCGCGACCATGCTCGGGCCCTGGTACGAGGCCTTGCGCAAGCCCGCCTGGCAGCCGCCGGGCTGGGTGTTCGGCCCGGCCTGGACGATGATTTCGATCCTCACGGTCATCGCCGCCGTGCTGGCCTGGCGGCGAGCGGAAACGCTCGCCATGCGGCGCTGGCTCGTCGTGGCCTTCGCGCTGAACGGTGGGCTGAATTTCCTCTGGTCCGTGTTGTTCTTCACGCTCAGGCGACCGGATTGGGCCTTGGTGGAAGTCGTCTTTCTCTGGCTTTCGATCCTTTCTCTTGTGATCTTGTGTGGAAGGCTGTCCCGATTGTCTGGCGTGCTGTTGCTGCCCTATCTGCTCTGGGTAAGCTTCGCGGCATTCCTCAACTGGACCATTGTCGGGCTCAACGCGCCTTTCGCGGCGCTTTTCCGGAGCCTCAACGCATGAATGAGCCGGGACTGGTCTTTGCGGGGGCGGTGATCGCTTTGCTGATCCTGCTGGCCGAGCTGGTCTGGCTCTGGCGGATGGCGCGGAACGGCTCGCCGAAGGCGCTGCCCAGGCTCACCATTTTCCTGATCGTCGGTGCCGGCGCGGGACTCATCGGCGCGCTCATCCTCGCGATGCTCGGGGCGCCGGCAAGGTGGAGCGGCCTTGCTTTGGCCTTTGCCGGCATCGCCCATGGCTGGGATCTTCTGCGTCGGCTTCATCGCTCCGACCGCTGAACAGGAATCCGCGAGCGTCTGTCGTTTTTCGCTTGCATGCGCCTCCGCACATGTCAAAATAAATTGACAGTCGAGTGTTTCGATCGTGGAACAACTCCGGGGAGGTGGCGATGATGCCGGATGCTCCGCAGCCCGCAACTCCGATCCTGGATCGCGTGACGGTTCCGGCCGATCTGCGCGCCTTGCCGGAGCGCGATCTCGCCCGGCTGGCGCATGAATTGCGGCTCGAGATGATCCATGCCGTGTCCGAAACCGGCGGGCATCTCGGCGCGGGCCTCGGCGTGGTGGAACTCACCGTCGCGCTGCATCGCGTTTATGAAACGCCGCGCGATGTGCTCATCTGGGATGTTGGCCACCAGAGCTATCCGCACAAGATTCTCACCGGGCGGCGCAATCGCATGCGCTCGTTGCGGCAGGGCGGCGGCCTCGCGGGCTTCACGCGGCGCGATGAAAGCCCGTACGACGCCTTCGGTGCCGCGCATACCTCGACCTCGATCTCCGCCGCGCTCGGCTATGCCGTCGCACGCGACCGGCAGGGCAAGGATAACAAGGTTGTCTGCGTGATTGGCGATGGCGCGATGTCCGCCGGGATGGCGTTCGAAGCGATGAACAATGTCGGTTCGCTGCGCTCGGATCTCGTGATCGTGCTCAATGACAACGATATGTCGATCGCGCCCCCGGTTGGTGCGCTGGCCGAGCATCTCACCGCCCTGCGCGGCCGAAATGCGGCGGACGAGACGCCCGCCAGCCTCTTTGGCGCTTTGGGTCTTGAATATCGCGGGCCGGTGGACGGGCATGATCTCGCGAGCCTGCTGCCCGCCTTGCGGGCGGCGCGCGAGGCCGGAGGACCGATTCTCCTGCATGTGAAGACGCGCAAGGGCAAGGGTTATGCCCCGGCCGAGGCGAGCGCCGATTGCTATCATGGCGTCGTGCCCTTCGATGTTGCGACCGGCAAGCAGATGAAGCCCGCCGCTGCCGCGCCCTCCTACACCAAGGTGTTCGGGCAGGCTTTGGTCGCCGAGGCCGAGCGGGATGCGCGCATCATCGCGATCACCGCCGCCATGCCGTCCGGCACGTGCACGGATCTGTTCGAGAAGCGTTTTCCCGAGCGGTTCTTCGATGTCGGCATCGCCGAGCAACATGCGGTGACCTTCGCGGCGGGCCTCGCCTGCGATGGCATGAAGCCGTTCTGCGCGATCTACTCCACCTTCCTGCAGCGCGCCTATGACCAGGTGATGCACGACGTCGCCTTGCAGAACCTGCCGGTGCGTTTCGCCATGGATCGTGCGGGGCTGGTGGGTGCGGATGGCCCGACCCATGCCGGTGCCTTCGATGTCGCGGCCTTGGGCTGCCTGCCAAACATGGTGCTGATGGCGGCGGGCGACGAGGCCGAACTCGTTCACATGGTCGCGACCGCGGCCGCCCATGATGCCGGGCCGATCGCCTTCCGCTACCCCCGCGCCGATGGCCTTGGCGTGGCGCTCCCTGAACGCGGGCAGGTGCTCCCCATCGGCAAGGGCCGCGTGCTGCGGCAGGGCACGGATCTTGCCATTCTCTCCTATGGCGCGCGTCTTGGGGAGTGCCTGAAAGCCGCCGAGCGGCTGGAGGCGATCGGCCTATCGGTCACGGTGGCCGATGCGCGCTTTGCCAAGCCCTTTGACAAGGCCCTCGTGAAGCAGCTCGCGCGCGAGCATGAAGCCGTGCTGCTGGTGGAGGATGCCGCGATCGGCGGTTTCTGCGGCCATGTCATCCAGCATCTCGTCACGCAGCCCTGGCTGCCCGAAAAGCTGGTGATCCGCGCGCTGCACCTGCCGGATCGCTTCCAGGATCAGGACAGCCCGGCGCGGCTCTATGCCGAGGCCGGTCTTGATGAGGATGGCATCGTGAGTGCCTCGCTCGAGATGGTCACACCGCGTGCGCCGCGCCAGCGCAAGGGTGGCGCGAGCGGCCTGCTGATCTCGCTCGCGGAGCGCTCGAAACGCGCGGAAATCCGCCGCTTTTCACACAATGAGAGGGAGGAAGCATGACCGCTCATTCGGCTCCCTTCGTGCCGGTGGCTGAGGCACGCTCGCCCCTGCCGCCGCTGGAGATTTTCCTCGCCAATCCGCGTGGATTCTGCGCGGGCGTGGTGCGCGCCATCGAGATCGTCGAGCGTGCGCTCGAGATTCATGGCGCGCCTGTCTATGTGCGCCACGAGATCGTCCACAACACCCATGTGGTGGAGCAATTGCGCGAGAAGGGCGCGGTTTTCGTCTCGGAAGTCGATGAAATCCCCGAGGGTGCTGTAACCATCTTTTCCGCCCATGGCGTCTCACGCACGGTCGAGCGCGCGGCGGATGAGCGCCATCTCGATGTGATCGATGCGACCTGCCCGCTGGTGCACAAGGTGCATGTGCAGGGTCGTCGCCATGCCGAGAACGGCTATGACGTGATCCTCATCGGCCATGCCGGCCATGCCGAGGTGGAAGGCACGCGCGGGCAGATCGATGGTCGCCTGCATGTCATCGCGAAGCCGGAAGAGGTCGCCGGGCTCGTGGTGCAGGATGAGGCCCGCATCGCCTACATTACCCAAACCACGCTCGGCCTGCAGGATACGCGCGAGGTCATCGCGGCGCTAAAGGCGCGTTTCCCCGCCATTCTCGGGCCGGAGACGCGCAACATCTGCTACGCAACCCAGAACCGCCAGGGCGCGGTGATGGAAATGGCGGGCCGCGCCGAGCTGATCCTCGTCATCGGCTCGCCCTCGAGTTCCAATTCCAGCCGCCTGCGTGAAATCGGCGCGCAATCCGGCGTGCCGAGCCGCCTCGTGGAAGGGCCGGAGGTCATCGACATGCGCTGGTTCGACGGCGTATCGCGCCTCGGGCTCTCGGCCGGTGCTTCCGCGCCGGAAGAGCTTATCCAGGCGACCATCGCGCATCTCCGGCAGTTCCGCGCCGTCACCCTCACCGAACTCAAGGGCGTGGAGGAAGACGTGGTCTTCCGCCTGCCCCTGCGCCTCACCGATCCCCCCGCCTAGGAGAGGCCGATGTCCGCTCTCAAGATCTCTCCAGACCCGTCGAGCAATACCGGCTACGGCCTTGCCGAGGCCATGGAGGAGCTGGCGCCGCGTTTCCGGCCCGCGAGCCGTCCGCGTCGTCGCACGCCCGAGCCGCAGGCCGAAGCGCCGAAGGGGCGCGCGCTCTACCCGTTTTCCGCCCTTGTCGGGCAGGAGGCGATGAAGACCGCCCTGCTGCTGACAACCGTCGACCCCACGATCGGCGGCGTGCTGATCTTTGGCGATCGCGGCACGGGCAAGTCGACCGCCATCCGCGCGCTCGCCGCTCTTCTGCCGCCGATGCGGGCCGTCGCCGGCTGCCCCTATTCCTGCGAACCGGGGCGGCCTGCCGATTCCTGCGAGCATTGCCGTGGCCTGAGGCCGGGCAAATCGCTCGATGCCAGCGTCGAGATCGCCGTGCCGGTGGTGGATCTGCCGCTTGGCGCGACCGAGGATCGCGTCGTCGGCGCGCTTGATCTCGAAAAGGCGCTGGCGCGGGGCGAAAAGGCCTTCCAGCCCGGTCTTCTGGCCAAGGCGCATCGCGGCTATCTCTATATAGACGAGGTGAACCTGCTCGAAGATCATCTCGTGGATGTGCTGCTGGACGTCGCGGCCTCCGGCGAGAACGTGGTGGAGCGCGAGGGCCTCTCGATCCGTCATCCCGCCCGCTTCGTGCTCATTGGCTCCGGCAACCCGGAGGAGGGCGAGCTTCGCCCGCAATTGCTGGATCGCTTCGGCCTCTCGCTGGATGTGGTGACGCCGACCGATCTTGAAACGCGCATCGAAGTCATCCGCCGCCGCGATGCGTTCGACCGGGATCCCCAGGGGTTCTGCGCCCGGTGGAAGCCGAAGGATGTCGCCCTGCGCCGGCGCATTGCCGCCGCGCGCCGCCGCCTGCCCATGCTGGCAGTGAGCGAGCAAGCTCTGCGGCGGGCCACCGAACTCTGCCTTGCGCTCGGCACTGATGGCCTGCGTGGCGAACTCACGCTCATCCGCGCCGCGCGTGCCATGGCCGCCTGGCAGGGGGCCACCTCTGTCGAGGGCGAGCATGTGAAGGCCGTGGGCGTGATGGCGCTTCAGCATCGCCTGCGGCGCAACCCACTCGATGAAGCGCGCGCCGCCGTGCGGGTGGAACGGGCGATCGAGGAAGTCTTCGGGCAAGAAAAGAACGGGCAAGAAAAGACTGGTCAAGAAAAGGCCGAATCATGAGGGCCGAACCCGCCGCACCGGCTCCCTCGGTCGGCGATCTTGCGGGGCTGGCCGCCGCCGTGCTCGCGGTGGCGCCACGTGCTGTCGGGGGGTTGTGGCTTCGCGCCGGGGCGGGCGTGGCGCGGGACCGCTGGCTGGCGGAACTCAACAAACTCATGCCGCCGGAAATTCCCTGGCGGCGCGTGCCGGCCGGCGTTTCGGAGGCCCGGTTGCTTGGCGGCCTTGATCTCTCGGCGACCCTTGCGACCGGCCGCCCCGTGAGCGAGGCCGGCCTGCTTGCCACGGCGCATGGCGGGGTGCTGGTGGTGACCATGGCTGAAAGACTTGATCCTTCTGCCGCGGCCCTCATCACCCGCGCGATGGATACGGGCGAGGCGCGCTCCGAGCGCGATGGCCTGGCGCAGTTGAACCCGGCGGAATTTGGGCTCATCGCCTGCGACGAGGGCGAGCCGGGGGAGGCGCCGCCGCTCGCGCTGACGGATCGTCTCGGTCTTTGCCTGGATCTTGCGGTGCTGCCCGCCTCAGGCCAGCCCTGCAAGCCCGAAGCGGTGCGGCAGGCGCGCTTGCTGCTGCCGCAGGTGCAGCCCGAGGCGCGCCATCTCGCGGAACTCTGTGCCGCCGCGCTGCAACTCGGCATCCCCTCCTTGCGCACGCCCTTGCAGGCCCTGGCGATCGCCCGCGTGCTTGCGGCCTTGGAGGGTCGCTTGCGCATTGAAAGCGTTGATATCCTCAACGCCATCGCGCTCGCGATGCTCCCGCGCGCGACGTGCCTGCCGGAAAGTGCCGAGCAGCCCGACGAAGCGCCGGCCGAGCCGGATGAACCTCCGCCGCCGGACGAGAGCCAGCCGCGCCGCGAACCCGATGATATCCCGCAGGACATTCCGGTCGAGACGGCGCTCGCGAGCCTTCCGCCGAAGCTGCTCGAAAGCCTGCTCGCGAAGATGGGGGCGCTCCGCGTGCGCCGCACCGGCTCGACCGGGCAGGCCGCGAAGAATGCGCGCGAGCGCGGACGTGTCTTTGGCTCGAAGGCGGGCGATCCGCGCACCGGCGCGCGCCTCAGCGTCATCGATACCTTGCGCGCCGCCGCCCCCTGGCAGAAGCTCCGCCATGGGCCGGGTGAGCCGGTGCAGGGCATCGCCGTGCGGCGCGAGGATTTCCGCATCGTCCGGCGCAAGGCGCGCAGCCGCACCACCACCATCTTTGTCGTGGATGCCTCCGGTTCCTCCGCGCTCCAGCGCCTGCAGGAAGCGAAGGGCGCGGTGCAGCTTCTGCTGGCCGAATGCTATGTGCGCCGCGACGAGGTGGCGCTGATCGCCTTTCGCGGCCGGAAGGCGGACGTGGTTCTGCCGCCGACGCGCGCGCTGACGCGAGCTTCCCGTGCCCTCGCGGCGATGGTCGGCGGCGGCGGCACCCCGCTCGCCACGGCCATCGACAATGCGCGGCTGACGGCCGAATCCGTGTTGCGCGCGGGGCAGACACCCTTCCTCGTCTTCATGACCGATGGCCGCGCGAATATCGCCCGCGATGGTTCGCCCGGCCGCGTTCAGGCGATGGAGGATGCGCTTGCCTCGGGCCGTCGCCTCGCGGAATTGCGGCAGCCGATCATGGTCATCGATACCTCCGCCCGCCCTGCGGAACAGGCGGCGTCGCTGGCGCGCGCGATGCAGGCGCGCTACCTGCCGCTGCCGCAGGCAGATCCGCAAAGGCTCGTCAGCGCCGTCTCCGCGTTGCAGGGGCGGGAGCGGGAAAGGCGGGCCTCATGAACGCGCCGCTGGATTGGGCTCGCGATGGCAAGGACTGGCCGAACCGCAAGGCCAGCCGCTTTGTGAAGGCCGGCGGCATCACCTGGCACGTGCAGGTCGAGGGCAAGGGCAAGGGCCCGGTGCTGTTGCTGCTGCACGGCACGGGGGCTTCCACCCATTCCTGGCGCGACCTGCTGCCTCTGCTCGCACGCGATTATCGGGTGATCGCGCCCGATCTGCCCGGCCATGGCTTTACGCAGATGCCGCGCTCGGCCGAAATCTCGCTGCCCGGCATGGCGAAGCTGCTGGGCTCGCTTGTGGCGGAACTTGGCGAGAAGCCGATGGATGCCGTGGGCCATTCCGCCGGTTGCGCCCTGCTCATCCGCATGGCGCTCGACGGGGCGATCAACCCGCACGCGATCATCGGGCTTAATGCGGCCTTGCGCCCCTTCGGTGGTGGCGCGGGACGGGCCTTTTCATCGCTTGCGCGGTTCTTTGCCTTGAACCCGCTCGTGCCGCGCTTCTTCGCCTGGCAGGCGAACGACGCGAGCGCGATCCGTCGGCTGATGGAGGGGACGGGCTCCCGAATCGACCAGCGCGGGCTTGATCTTTACCAGCGCCTTTTCCGGTCGCACGCGCATCTGCGATCCACCATCACCATGATGGCGAACTGGGACCTCGTGCCGCTGAACGAGGAGCTGGGGCATCTGCATTCGATCCTCCATCTCATCGTGGCGCAGGGCGACAAGGCGATTTCGCCGGAGGATGCGCGGCATCTGAAGCGCAGGCACCCGGCTATTCACCTGCATTGGCTGAAGGAGGGCGGGCACCTGGTGCACGAGGAAAACCCGCTGGAAATCGCAGCCCTGATTCACGACATCGCGAAGCCTGTCGCCCTGCGGCGGACGGGCTGAGGGAGAGCACCATGGGCCTGCAATCACTTCTCCCGCCTGATGCGCGCGAAAGGGCACCGCTGCCCTATCCGCTGCGCCCGCACGCGGTGGTGATTGGCGCGGGGATCGGCGGTTTGGCCGCCGCGATCCGGCTCGGCGCACGGGGCTATCGCGTCACGGTGGTCGATCGACTCAACACACCCGGCGGCCGCGCGACCGTGCTGAAGCAGGATGGTTTCACTTTCGATCGCGGCCCGACGCTCATCACCGCCCCGGACCTGCTGGAGGAGCTCTGGGCCCTTTGCGGCAAGCGGATGGCGGATCATGTCACGCTGAAACCGCTCGACCCCTTCTATCGCATCACCTTCGCGGATGGCTCGCATCTCGATTGGGGCGGCGACGAGGAAACGATGCGCGCGCGCATCGCCGCCTTCGCGCCGGGCGAGGCGGAGGGTTATGCGAAGATCCTCAAGGAGAGCGCCGCAATCTATCGCGTGGGCTACGAACAGCTTTCCGCAAGGCCCTTCTCGCACGTCACGGATATGCTGAAAGCGGTGCCGCAGATGGCGATGATGCGGGCGGATCGCTCGCTCTACAAAATGGTCGCGCGGCACGTGACCGACGAGCGCCTCAGGATGGCGCTGAGCTTCCACCCGCTCTTCATTGGCGGCAATCCGTTCAATGTCACTGCGGTCTATGCGCTGATCCTGCATCTCGAACGGGAGTTCGGGGTGCATTATGCGATGGGCGGAACGGGCGCGGTGGTCGCCGGCCTTGCCGATCTCGTGCGCGGGGAAGGACATGCGCTCTGCCCCGGCACGGATGTGACGCGCATCCTGCATGAACATGGCCGCGTGACGGGCGTGGAATTCGCCGATGGTGCGCGCCTGAAAGCGGATATCGTCGTCTCCAATGCCTGCACCGCCCATACCTATGGCACCTTGCTGGCAGACCTTCCGAAGAAGCGCTGGACGGTGAGGAAGCTCGCAAATGCGCGCTACTCGATGGGGGTGTTCGTCTGGTATTTCGGGACGAGGCATCGCTACGAGCACCTGCATCACCACACGATCCAGATGGGTCCGCGCTATCGCGGCCTGCTCGATGACATCTTCACCGGGAAGCGGCTCTCGAAGGATTTCAACCTCTACCTGCATCGGCCGTCGGCCACCGATCCCTCGGTCGCGCCCGAGGGGCATGATGCCTTCTATTGCCTTGTGCCGGTGCCGAACCTGCAGGGCAAGATTGACTGGCGCCGCGAGGCCGAACCCATGCGCCGGCGCATCCAGTCGCATCTCGAGGCGACGCTCCTGCCGAAGCTCGGCGCGAACCTCGTGACCTCCGCCGTGATGACGCCGCTCGATTTCGAATCGCGGCTCCTTTCCACGCATGGTGCGGCCTTCAGCCTGGAACCTACCTTGTTCCAAAGCGCGTGGTTCCGCCCGCATAACCGGAGCGAGGAGCTCGACGGTCTCTATCTCGTCGGAGCGGGCACGCATCCCGGCGCGGGCGTGCCGGGCGTGCTCTGCTCGGCGAAGGTGCTGGATGAGGTCGTGCCAGCCCCGGCAGGAGCGCCGCATGCTTGAACCGGATTATCGGGCCTGCCGCCAGCTGCTCGAGAAGGGATCGCGCTCCTTCGCCATGGCCTCGCGGCTGTTGCCGCAGCGGATCGTGCGGCCCGCGACCGCCTTCTATGCCTTTTGCCGTGTCGCCGATGACCTGATCGATCTCGGCGAAAGCCCGGAAGCGGGCCTTGCTTGCGTGCGCGAGCGTATCGAGGCCATGGCGAGGGGTGCGCCCCTCGATCACCCGGCGGATCGCGCTTTCGCGAGCGTGATGGCGAAGCATGATCTTCCCCGCGCGCCCGTGGATGCCCTTGTGGAGGGCTTCGCTTGGGATGCGAAGGGCCGGGCCTATGAAACCCTTGGCGAGCTGCAGGATTATGCCGCCCGCGTCGCCGGTTCGGTCGGCATCGTCATGAGCCTGTTGATGGGCGCGCGCTCCGATGCCGCGCTCGCGGCCGCCTCCGATCTCGGCGTGGCGATGCAACTTACCAATATCGCGCGTGATGTGGGCGAGGATGCGCGCAACGGCAGGCTCTATCTTCCGCGCGACTGGGTTGCGGAAGCGGGGATCGACGCGCGAGAGTTTCTCGCGCGCCCCGCCTTCAGCCTGGCCATCGCTGCGCTCGTCAGGCGCCTTCTCGCCGAGGCCGAGCGGCTCTATGCGCGGGCGGAGAACGGCATCGTGCTGCTGCCGCCGGATTGTCGCCCCGCCATCCGGGCGGCGCGGCTGATCTATGCGGAGATTGGCGCGGATCTCCTGCGCCATCGCGCCGATCCGATCGCCCGCCGCGCTGTCGTGCGGGATCGCTGGAAGATGGTGCTTGCGTTCCGTGCCTATGCGCCGCTTTCGGGCGAAATCGCCGCGCGCCGCCGGCGGACCGGCACCGAGCCGCTCTTGGCCAACCGGTTCATGATCGACGCCATCGGCGCGGCGAGCCCGCAGCGCGCCCTCCCGCATTTTCCGCCACTCTGGTGGGATGTGAGCGGCCACGTCCTGCCCGTGCTCTCGATCATCGAGAGGCTCGAATGGGCCGAGCGCCGGCTGGATGTTCCTTCGCGCTGATCCCTTTTTCCGCCAACCTTTATCCATCTGGCGGGCGGATGCTCTAGCCCCTTCGCGGCATGCGAAACGGCAGCATGGCCTGCACGATGGGTCGCGTGAGACGGGTGAGCGACAGGCTCTCCTGCACGGCCTCCAGCCTCCGGCCCATATGCGCCATCTCGATGATGGATCGGGAATAGAAGGGCGTATCCTCCAGCGTTTTCAGAAGTTTCGTCCCGGCCTCGCCATAGGCGATGCGCGGCACGCGCCACAGCGTGCGCGGCAGCATCTGAGCCGGTGGCAGAACCTGCTCCATTTCCACGCCGTCGCGACCGAAATCCACGCAGAAACCGAAGTTCCGGCCATCGCGCCGGGTGCCGGAATAGGCGACGAGCGCGCCGTTCTCATGCGCCGCGCGCTGCCAGTTCCACGCCACGAAGCCCTCCGCGATGGCCGCATCGCCGCGATTGTGATCGAGATAGCCCGTGCCGCGCCAGGAGAGATCGGGCCGCTCGAAATCGAGCCGCACGCTCGCGAGTGGCGAGACGGGGTGCCAGAGATGTTGGCCCTGCTCGTTCAGCACGAAGGCCTGCCCGCCCCAGACCTGCGGCGTGACGCGGATTTCCCCCACCAGGCGCCGGGGCAGGGGGAAGCCCCATTCCTGCACGGAAATCACGAGATCGCACCCCTCCCAGCGCATCGCGCTCGGGCCGATCACCAGCCGGTCGCGGTCGCGGTCGAGGGCGGAGGCACCGCGCTCGGTCATGGCCCAGCCGCGCTTCTCGCCATAGAGCGCGACATTCAGCGCGACATGGTTTTCGGCCGAAACCGGCTTCTGGCGCCGCGCGAAGGCGTAATAGGGCGAGAAGACGCTGCCGACAAAGCCGATGATTGTCAGCGCGTTCCGGCCATCGTCGCTGACGGCGTCGAGATACCACCAGGCATAGCCACCGGGTGGAACCGCGAGGTCGAAGCGAGATCCGTCAGCAGGGCCTCCGCCGCGAGGCTGCCCGAAATCGTCACCATCGGCACGCCAGCCCCCGGATGCACGCTCCCGCCGGCACAATAGAGGCCCGGAATCCGGGTTCGCGCCCCCGGTCTCTGGAACGAGGCCATGGCTCCGTGGGTTGCCTGGCCGTAGAGCCCCCCGCCCGATCCCGGAAAAAGTGCCTCGAAATCCTGCGGCGTCATCGTTCGCGGGGAGTGGCGGCCCGGCAGGATTCGCACGCCATGGCGGGAGAGGACGGCCTCGATCCGGGCTTGGCATTGGTTTGGCTCCAGCTTGTCGAAGGTGAGATCATCGCCGCGGGGCGGCGCGTTGATGAGCGCGAGGAAGCGCTCCTCACCGCCGCGACGGTTCATGGGGGAATCGCGCCGATCGAGCGCGCAGAGATAGAGCGTGGGGTCTTCGGGCATGTGCCCTTGCGCCAATTGCCGGAATTCCCGCGCATAATCACGCGAGAAGAAGACATTGTGCATCGGCAGCCCCGGCCCTGAAATGTGCCCGCCAAAGCTGACCGTGACCGCCGAGAGCGAGCGCCTGGCGCGGGTTCGCGCCGGCACGGCCTCTCGCATTGAATCGCCCAGAAGCCCAAGATGGAAGGCCTCCGTATCGGCGTTCACGATCACGGCCTCGGCCGGGAAAACCTCTCCGCTCGCCAGCACGATCGCCGAGACGCGCCCCTGCCGGGTTTCGATGCGGGTGACGCGCGCATCGCATCGCAACGTGCCGCCGAGACGTTCCAGCTCTCGCGCCATGGCTTTTGCAAGCTTTGGCAAGCCGCCCTCGATGGCCCAGACGCCCTCCATCTCGGCATGGGCGATGAGCATCAGCGTCGCGGGCGAAAGAAAGGGGTTCGAGCCGCAATAGGTGGCATAGCGCCCGAAGAGCTGGCGCAGGCGCGGATCGGGGAAGTAATCGCCAAGGGCATCCCACAGCCTGGTGAAAGGTCGGATCCGCAGCATGGCCGACAGGCCCGCGATGCGCGCCAGTTCCACCGGTCCCGGTTTCGCGCGTCGCATGAAGGAGAGATCCAGCGCCTCGAACATGCTGCGACTGTCCGTGCAGAAACGTCGGAAGCCTTCCGCGGCCAAGGGGCCGGCGAAGGCTGCAATCGCGTCGCTCGACCGATCCCGATCCGCGAAGAGATCGAGCTCAGAGCCATCCGGCCAGAAATGCCGCGCGAGGCAGGCCAGCGGCGTGGTCTTCACTGCGGAATCGAAATCCGCACCGATCTCCGCGAAAAGATGTTCGAAGATCGGCTTCATGGTGAAAACCGTTGGCCCGGCCTCCAGCGCATGCGGGCCGGAAAACTCGCTGCGCGCCTTGCCGCCGGGTTCTGGCATTGCCTCGAACACGGTCACCGCGCAGCCCCCGGCCGCCAGACGCATCGCTGCCGCGAGCCCGCCGAAACCGGCTCCGATCACCGCCACGGGCGGAGAGAGGCGCATGGGATGCTCCCGGAAGCGTCAAGCGGCGCTGACATAATCGCTTGACATAAAAAACTGTCCAATCATCATTACACAGATCGCGATCCGCGCAAGTGTCAGACAGGCTGTCCATGCGGGTTGTGCGGATGGTTTCGCGGGAGGAGGGGCGGATGGTCCAGTTCGAGCGGTTCCTGGAGGCCATCCTGTCGGAAGCAAGGCTGGAGGGCTGCCCGCCCCGGCTGGGCGAGGCCATCCACTACGCGGTGTTCCCTGGCGGCGCCCGCATTCGCCCGCGCCTCGCCATGGCGGTCGCCAAAGCCTGCGGCGCGAAGGCCGGGCCGATCGTCGCCGGTGCCGCGGCCGCCATCGAGTTCCTGCACTGCGCCTCGCTTGTTCATGACGATCTGCCCTGCTTCGATGATGCTGAAATCCGCCGCGGCCAGGCTTCGGTGCACAAGGCCTTCGGCGAGCCGCTCGCGGTGCTGGCCGGGGACGCGCTCATCGTTCTCGCCTTCGAGACGGTGGCACGCCATGCCATTGCGCATCCCGCGCGGATGGCGGCGCTCGTCTCTATTCTCGGCGGTGCGGTGGGCACGCGCGGCGGCATTGTCGCCGGACAAGCCTGGGAGGCCGAAAGCTCGATCGATCTCGCGCGCTACCATCAGGCGAAGACCGGCGCGCTTTTTGCCGGTGCCACCATGGCTGGCGCAACCGCGGCGGGCCATGCCGGAGCGCCGTGGCGGGCGCTGGGCGAGAAACTCGGCAGCGCCTTCCAGGTCGCGGATGACATTCGCGATGTCGCCGGAACCGCCGGCGAGATCGGCAAGCCCGCCGGGCAGGATGCCCTGCTGCACCGTCCGAATCTGGCGCTGGAACTCGGCGTTCCCGGTGCCATCGCTGCCCTTGATGCGATGATCGAGGATGCGGTTTCAGTGGTGCCGGAATGCCCGGGCCAGGTGGAATTGCAGGCGCAGATGCGGATCACGGCGCGGAGCTTCCTGCCGGAGAGCCTCGCCCGCCGCGCGGCATGAACCTGCCATGGCCGCGCTCGCCGATCGCTTCTATGCCATCCGCGATCTTGTGGCGTCTTCCCCACGATTTCAGAGGTTTGCGGCCCGTTTTCCACTGACCCGTCCCGTCGCGACACGGCAGGCTGCGGCTGTTTTCGATCTGTGCGCGGGTTTCGTTTATGCGCAGATCCTGCGGGCGGCGGTGGATCTTCGCCTTCTCGAACGCCTGCGGGAGGGGGCACGAACCCCGGCCGATCTCGCACCCGAACTCGCGCTCTCCGAGGTTTCGACCGCGCGCCTTCTGAAGGCCACGACCTCGCTGGGCCTCACGGCCGCGCGGCGGGGCGGGCGCTATGGCCTCGGCATGAAAGGCGCGGCTTTGCTCGGCAACCCCGGTGCGCTCCGGATGATCGAGCACCATCATCTGCTCTACGCCGATCTCGCCGATCCCGTTCGCCTGCTGCGCGGGGAGGCGGGCCGCACGGCGCTGCAGGATTACTGGGGCTATGCGACTGCCGGGCATCCCGAAAGCAATTTGCGCGTCGAGGAATATTCCCGCCTGATGGCGGCATCGCTCTCGCTCGTGGTGGAGGATGTGCTCGCGGCCTATCCTTTCGCGCAGCACCGGCTGATGCTGGATATCGGTGGCGGAACAGGCGGGTTCATCCGCGCCGTGGCGGCGGCCGCGCCCGACCTCAGGTTCCAGCTTTTCGACCTGCCGCCGGTTTGCGCGCTGGCCGGCCCGCGATTCGCGGAAGCCGGAATCGCCCACCGCGTCACCCTCCTTCCCGGAAATGCGCGACTTGGGCCCCTGCCGAGGGGTGCCGATCTGGCCACGCTGATCCGCGTGTTGCACGACCATGACGATGGGGATGCGCAGGCGATTCTCAGAGGTGTTTTCGCTGCCCTTCCGCCGGGCGGAACGCTGCTGATCGCCGAGCCGATGAGTGGCCAGAAGGGCGCCGAAGCCATGGCCGATGCCTATTTCGGATTCTACCTGCTGGCCATGGGCTCGGGCCGCGCGCGCACGCCCGAAGAGATTCGGACCATGCTGGAAACGGCGGGTTTCGAGGGTGCTCGCAGTCTTTCCATGCCCCGCCCGCTCCTGGCAAGCGGGCTCGTGGCGCGCAAGCCCGCCTGAAAAGTGACAGACATCATAGAATCCCTGTCAAAAGAAATTGACAACCCAAAGCGTCACTCTAAAGTTACGGATGGCTGTCATTCCAACCTGACACAGAAGGTCGAGTCCGCCATGCAAACGCTTGCGGTCGTCATGGAGAGGCCCGAGCAGCTCGCGCTGCGGCGGCTCGACTTGGTCGATCCCGGCGCGGAAGACGTGGTGGTGGATATCGCCTGGAGCGGAATCAGCACCGGCACCGAGAAGCTGCTCTGGACCGGTGCCATGCCGCCTTTCCCGGGCCTCGGCTATCCGCTGGTGCCGGGTTACGAATCGGTGGGCCGCGTCATCGAGGCGGGGCCTCGATCCGGCCGCCATATCGGCGAGCAGGTCTTCGTGCCCGGCTCGAAAGGGTTCCGTGACGCGCGCGGCCTCTTCGGCGGGGCGGCGAGCCGCGTCGTGGTGCAGGGCAACCGTGTGAAGCCGGTGCCCGAGTCCCTCGGCCGCGAAGCGGTTCTGCTCGCACTTGCGGCGACCGCGCATCACGCGATTGTGGCGGAAGCGAGCGCGCTTCCCGATCTCATCATCGGCCATGGCGTTCTGGGTCGGCTCATCGCGCGCATTGCCGTGGCTTTGGGCGGCAAGCCGGTTGTCTGGGAAACGAATTCCGTCCGTCTAACGGGTGCAGAGGGCTATGCGCTCCGCCACCCCGATGAAGATCAGGACAGCCGCTACCGCACGATCTGTGATGCCAGCGGCGATGCGGGCCTGATGGATCGGCTGATTGCCCGGCTTTTGCCCGGCGGCGAGCTGGTTCTCGCGGGCTTCTACCACGCGCCGATCCAGTTCGCCTTCGCGCCCGCCTTCCTGCGCGAATTGCGCCTGCGCGTCGCGGCGGAATGGCGCGAGCCCGATCTCGCCGCCGTGCAGCGGCTGGTGGTGGATGGTGCCCTGTCGCTCGATGGCCTCATCACCCATGCGGAGCCGTTCGAGAACGCGCCTTCGGCCTATCGCACCGCCTTTGGCGATGCCCAGTGCCTGAAAATGATCCTCGAGTGGAGAGCCTGACGATGAATGTGCAATTGCGTGACAAGGCCCTGAAGGTCGAGGTTACCCGCAATGGCCAATCCGCCGCGGGCGCGATGACCGAGAAGCTGCGTGCGGAAGCGGCTTGTGCGGAGCAGGAGGTGCATACCGCCCCGGCGACCAGCCAGACGCAGGTGATCGCGATCTACGGCAAGGGCGGCATCGGCAAGAGTTTCACGCTCGCCAATCTCAGCTACATGATGGCCCAGCAGGGCAAGAAGGTGCTGCTGATCGGTTGTGATCCGAAATCGGACACGACCTCGCTGCTCTTCGGTGGCAAGGCCTGCCCCACCATCATTGAAACCTCGTCCAAGAAGAAGCTTGCCGGTGACGAGGTGAAGATCGGCGATGTCTGCTTCGTGCGTGATGGTGTGTTCGCGATGGAACTTGGCGGGCCGGAAGTCGGTCGCGGCTGCGGGGGGCGCGGCATCATCCATGGGTTCGAGCTGCTCGAAAAGCTCGGCTTCCATGAATGGGGCTTCGATTACGTGCTGCTCGACTTCCTGGGTGACGTGGTCTGCGGCGGCTTCGGCCTGCCGATCGCGCGCGACATGTGCCAGAAGGTCATCATCGTCGGCTCAAACGACCTGCAATCGCTCTATGTCGCGAACAATGTCTGCTCGGCGGTGGAATATTTCCGCCGTCTTGGGGGCAATGTCGGCGTCGCGGGCATCGTGATCAACAAGGATGACGGGACCGGCGAGGCGCAGGCCTTCGCGGATGCCGCCGGGATTCCCGTTCTCGCGGCCATTCCCGCAGATGAGGATATCCGCCGCAAGAGCGCGAAATACGAGATCATCGGCCGCCCCGGCAGCCCCTGGGGCCCGCTCTTTGAAAACCTCGCGAGGAACGTGGCGGAAGCCCCGCCGATGCGCCCGAAGCCGCTGACGCCGGATGGCCTGCTCGGTCTGTTCGATGGCGATTCCGTTGGCCGCGACGTGGTGCTGGTGCCGGCCACGCTCGAGCAGATGTGCGGCAAGTCCGATCTCGTGAAGCCGACGCTGGAGGTGGTCTACGACAACGTCTGAGCCTTCCAATCGCCTGTTTCCGCCGGGGAATTTCTGATGACTGACCACCTGGACCCGATCCATGCTTCTGCATCTGGCGCGCCTGCGCTGGAAGCGAAGCCTGTGGGGCAGCTGGATGGCATCGGCTGCCACGCGGACAAGTCCAGCCTGAAGGCCCGCGCGGCCGAGGCCGGCCTCGGCGAGACGCTTCAGCGGTACGAGACCGATTACCCCGCCGGCCCGCATGAGAAGCCGCAGAGCATGTGCCCGGCTTTCGGCTCGCTCCGCGTGGGCTTGCGCATGCGCCGCACGGCCACCGTGCTTTCGGGCTCGGCCTGCTGTGTCTATGGCCTGACCTTCACCTCGCATTTCTACGGCGCGCGCCGGAGCGTGGGCTATGTGCCTTTCAATTCGGAGACGCTCGTCACCGGCAAGCTCTTCGAGGATATCCGCGACGCGGTCTTCAAGCTGGCGGATCCCAAGCTTTATGATGCGGTGGTTGTCACCAACCTCTGCGTGCCGAGTGCGTCCGGCGTGCCATTGCGGCTTCTCCCGAAGGAAATCAACGGCGTGCGCATCATCGGCATCGATGTGCCGGGCTTCGGTGTGCCGACCCATGCCGAGGCGAAGGATATCCTCGCCGGCGCGATGCTGAACTATGCCCGCCAGGAGGCGGAGCACGGCCCGGTGCAGGCGCCGCGCGGGGGTAAATCCGAGAAGCCCTCCGTGACGCTGCTCGGCGAGATGTTCCCGGCCGATCCCGTGGGCATCGGCATGATGCTGGAGCCTATGGGCCTTGCCGCCGGCCCCGTGGTTCCCACCCGCGAATGGCGCGAACTCTACGCCGCGCTGGATTGCGCGGCGGTCGCCGCCATCCACCCCTTCTACACCGCGTCGATCCGCGAGTTCGAGGTCGCGGGACGCCGCGTGGTGGGCTCTGCGCCCGTGGGCCATGACGGCACCGCCGCCTGGCTCGAGAAGATCGGCCAGGCCTGCAACGTGCCGGCCGAACGCATCGCGGCTGCGCAGAACAAGATCCTGCCCGCCATCAGGGGCGCGCTTTCCGCGAAGCCCATCGAGGGCCGCATCACGCTTTCAGGCTATGAGGGCTCTGAATTGCTGGTCGCCCGCCTCCTCGTCGAAAGCGGCGCGGATCTGCGCTACGTCGGCACCGCTTGCCCGCGCACGGTCTGGTCGGATGATGACCGCGATTGGCTGCTCGCCCATGGTGTGCAGGTGCAATATCGCGCCTCGCTCGAGCAGGATCTCGCAGCGATGGCCGAGTTCAGGCCCGATCTTGTTATCGGCACCACGCCCGTGGTGCAGAAGGCGAAGGAACTGGCGATACCGGCTCTCTATTTCACGAACCTCATCTCCGCGCGGCCCCTCATGGGTCCGGCGGGTGCGGGCAGCCTCGCCCAGGTCATCAATGGCGCTTTGGGCAACAAGGCCCGTTTCGACGCGATGAACGCATTCTTCGATGGCGTCGGAACCTGCCATGCCGCCGGCATCTGGCCCTCGGGCGAACCCGTCGACGATCCTGACAAGCGCAAGCGTCTTGAGGCCCGTGCCATCAAGGCGAAGCGCATGGCCGAGGAGATCCCGTGATGCTGATCCTCGATCACGACAGGGCAGGGGGCTATTGGGGCGCGGTCTATGTCTTCACGGCGGTGAAGGGGCTGCAGGTCATCATCGACGGCCCGGTGGGCTGCGAGAACCTCCCCGTCACCTCGGTGCTGCATTACACCGATGCGCTGCCGCCCCATGAATTGCCGATCGTCGTCACCGGCCTTGGCGAGGAGGAGCTGGGCCAGCACGGCACCGAGAATGCCATGAAACAGGCCTATTCGGTGCTGGATTCCGGCTTGCCCTCGGTGGTGGTCACCGGCTCCATCGCCGAGATGATCGGCGGCGGTGTCACCCCGCAGGGCACGAGCATCCAGCGCTTCCTGCCACGCACGATCGACGAGGACCAGTGGCAGAGCGCCAACCGCGCGATGATGTGGCTGTGGAGCGAATTCGGCCCGAAGAAGGTGCCGAAACCGAAGCCGCGCGCGGAAGGCGCGAAGCCCAGGGTCAACATCATCGGCCCGGCCTATGGCATGTTCAACATGCCGTCGGACCTCGCCGAAATCCGCCGCCTCATCGAGGGGATCGGCGCGCAAGTGCATATGTGCTTCCCGCTCGGCACGCATCTCGCCGATATCGGCAAGCTCGCCGAGGCGGAGGTGAATGTCTGCCTTTACCGAGAATTCGGCCGCATGCTCTGCGAGGCGCTGGAGCGGCCCTATCTCCAGGCGCCGATCGGCCTGCACTCGACCACGAAATTCCTGCGCTCGCTCGGCGAATTGCTGGGGCTCGACCCCGAGCCCTTCATCGCGCGCGAGAAGCACACGACCATCAAGCCGATCTGGGATCTCTGGCGCTCGGTGACGCAGGATTTCTTCGGCACGGCCTCCTTCGCGATCGTCGCGAACGAGACCTATGCCCGCGGTGTCCGCCATTTCCTCGAAGACGAGATGGGCCTGCCCTGCACGCTCGCGGTCTCGCGCTCGGCCGGCACGAAAACGGATGCGGAAGCCATCATCCGGTCGATCCGCGAAAAGCCGCCGCTCGTCATGTTCGGCAGCTACAATGAACGCATGTATCTCGCGGAAGCGGGCGCGCGGGCCATGTATATACCGGCTTCCTTCCCCGGCGCGATCATCCGGCGGCATACGGGCACGCCCTTCATGGGCTATGCCGGCTCGGTCTATCTCGTGCAGGAAGTGTGCAATGCGCTCTTCGATGCGTTGTTCCACATCCTGCCGCTTGCGAGCCAGATGGATGCGGTGGAGGCAACCCCCACCCGCGAGCATCGCGAATTGACCTGGGAGCGCGAAGCCAAGGCGCTTCTTGATCGCTTCCTCGAGCGTCAACCCGTTCTGGTGCGGATCTCCGCTGCCAAACGCCTGCGCGACAACGCGGAACGCCAGGCGCGTGCTGCCGGCCTCACAATCGTGCAGCCCGAACATCTTGATGCTGAAGCACGCGCAAAACCGGAGATGCAGACATGACGGATGTGCCGATCACCTATGCGCCCTCCGACCCTCGCAAGAACAAGAAGGAGCCTGCCATGAGCTACGCCACCAAGCTCGATCGTCCGCAGCGCCTGAAATCGCGCGCGGATCAGGCCCGGCTTTGCCGGCGCATCACCTTCGTCACCGCCTGCATGCTGGTTCCCGTCGTGATCGGGCGCCGCCTCATGCGTGCCAAGAACACTCCCGGCCCCCGCAACCGCACCTCCGTCTTCATGGAAGCGCGTGCGGATGCAGGAGCCATCATCCCCTGGATCTTCATGGGATGAAGAATTGCCGCGGAACGGGCTCCGGCCTGCTCCGATGCATGCTGCGGGCAAGGCTGCAGCTCACCGGCCGTGCGGGAGATGCACGGTAACTTCCAGCCCCGGAAAGCCGAAAGGACAACGCTCATGGCTGACAAAGGAGGGTCCCTGACGGGCCTCACCGAAAATGAGGCGAAGGAATTCCATGGTTTCTTCATGCAAGGAACACTGGGATTCGCCGCCGTTTCGCTGATCGCGCATATCCTTATCTGGATGTGGCGACCGTGGTTCTAAGCATGACTCGAGTTCATTCTCGAGAAACACGGAGACAAATACATGTGGAAAATTTGGTATATCTTTGATCCACGGCGAACGCTGGTGGCGGTGTGCACGTTCGCCTTTCTGATGGTGATGATCAATCACTTCATCCAGTTGAGCACGCCTCGCTATAACAGCTGGCTGAACGCGCCGGTGGCCGCGAAAGCGGCCCCGAAATAACGGCACTGGTCCGGGAGGGTCTTTGTGATGGAAGACCTGAACCGGGTGACGATAACGGCCGACGAGGTGTCCATCGGGCTCCCCGTCGGCCTTCCCTCAAACGCTTTCGTCCGCCCGGTTTGACGGCGCTGGGCACTGGGAGGCAGCCATGGCACTGCTAAGCTTCGAACGGAAATACCGCGTGCGCGGGGGCACGCTCGTCGGCGGCGATCTCTTCGATTTCTGGGTCGGGCCGTTTTATGTCGGGTTTTTCGGCGTGACCTCGGCCTTTTTCGCCATTCTGGGCACGACGCTCATCATCTTCGGCGCAAGCCAGGGGCCCACCTGGAACCCATGGCTGATCAGCATCAATCCACCGGATGTCAGCTATGGCCTCGCCTTCGCGCCCTTGATGGAGGGTGGCCTCTGGCAGATCATCACGTTCTGCGCGATCGGTGCCTTCTGTTCCTGGGCCCTGCGTGAGGTCGAAATCTGCCGCAAGCTCGGCATGGGCTATCATGTACCCTTCGCCTTCGGCGTCGCGATCTTCGCCTATGTCACGTTGGTTGTGTTCCGCCCGATCCTCCTTGGCGCATGGGGACACGGGTTTCCCTATGGCATCTTCAGCCATCTGCAATGGGTGTCGAACACGGGGTATCAGTATCTCCAGTTCCACTACAACCCGGCGCATATGATCGCCATCACCTTCTTCTTCACCACCACGCTGGCGCTTTCCCTGCATGGCGGCCTCATCCTCTCGGCCACGAACCCGGCCAAGGGTGAGACTGTGAAGACACCCGAGCATGAGAACAGCTTCTTCCGCGACACGATCGGTTACTCGATCGGCACGCTGGGCATCCATCGCCTGGGGCTGTTCCTTGCGCTGTCATCCGGCTTCTGGAGCGCCGTCTGCATCATCATCTCGGGTCCATACTGGACCGAGAACTGGGCGGATTGGTGGAACTGGTGGCTCAACTGGCGGTTCTGGGCCGATACCGCGATTTCTCCGCGCTGACCGGCCGGCACTTTCCCAGGTCTCTGCTCCCCCAAGTGGCGAGGACTTCAACATGGCCTATTATCAAAACATCTTCACCAAGGTTCAGGTCCACGGCGAGCCCGATCTCGGCGTTCCCCTGAAGAACAGCGACTCGGAACGGGGCAAGCAGACCCTGACTTCCTACTGGCTCGGCAAGCTTGGCGATGCACAGCTGGGACCGGTCTATCTCGGCTGGACGGGGCTCACCTCCATCTTCTGCGGCATCGTCGCAATCGAGATCATCGGCCTCAACATGTGGGCATCGGTGAACTGGGATCCGGTGCAGTTTGTGCGCAAGCTCTTCTGGCTCTCGCTCGATCCGCCAAAGCCGGAATACGGCCTCACCATTCCGCCCCTGGCGGAGGGCGGCTGGTGGCTGCTGGCGGGGTTCTTTCTCACCGCCTCCATCCTGCTGTGGTGGGTGCGCACCTATCGTCGAGCCCGGGCCCTGGGCATGGGCACGCATGTGGCCTGGGCCTTCGCGGCGGCGATCTGGCTCTATCTCGTGCTGGGCTTCATCCGTCCCATCATGATGGGCAGCTGGAGCGAGGCGGTGCCCTTCGGCATCTTCAGCCATCTGGACTGGACCCAGAACTTCTCGATCCGCTACGGGAACCTCTTCTATAACCCCTTCCACGCGCTCTCGATTGTCTTCCTCTATGGCTCGGCGCTGCTCTTCGCGATGCACGCCGCGACCATCCTGGCCGTCTCCCGCTACGGCGGCGAGCGCGAGATCGAGCAGATCACGGATCGCGGTACGGCTTCCGAGCGTGCGGCCCTCTTCTGGAGATGGACGATGGGCTTCAACGCGACGATGGAATCGATCCATCGCTGGGCCTTCTGGTTCGCGATCCTCACCCCCATCACCGGCGGCATCGGCATCCTGCTCACCGGCACGGTGGTGGATAACTGGTATGATTGGGGCGTGAAGCACCTGATCGTTCCGGCAGATCCGAACATGTGGCCGGCGACTCCGCCGCCGGTCTAGGGTCCGGCCCCAGCCTTGAGAGTTATCCGGTGTCCTCCGGATAAACGGAACCGCTCGCTCTCCTGCCATTCAGCGCCGGTTTCGTCTAACAGGCCACCTCGCCCCCCGAGCGTGGCCTGTTTTTTTGCCTGTTCGGCATCAGAGCGTGACGCGGAACATGCAAGCCGCGTCGCCCTTGGCGGAGCAGGCCGTTTCCTCGACGCGGGTCGAGGGCCCCGCCAGCCCGCGGAACAGCGTCTCGAAGGTCGCAGCATCATAATCGCAGACCGGCTGATCGGCGCGGATGGTCCGGCTCACGGGATTGTTCAGAAGCGTCAGTTCGAAGCCCTCGGGCGTGGCTTTCCAGGCGAAGAGACCGGCAAAGGTCCAGCCATGGCGCTCAACCGCCTTCAGAAGGATCCGCAGCGCGAGGCGTGGGCGCAACAGGGGCAACCGAAGCTACGCAGCCCGGGGAATGCGATCCCCCGGGGAGATAGCGATCTGCACGCTTCCCGCGCTTCCCGCCGCCCTGCCTGCAGCGGCGTGCCGATCAATTCACGAGATCGTGAGAATCCGACTTTCGTCGTAACGGTGACAAGAAGCCGGGCTCGGTTATCTTCTTGTCTCAAGCGGCTCGATCCGCATGGCGAAAACGCCGAGGGGGAGGTTTATATGGCGAAGCTCAACGTGAACGGGCGCGTGGTCGAGATCGATGCGCCGGCCGACACGCCCTTGCTCTGGGCCTTGCGCGAGCAGGCAGGCCTCACCGGCACGAAATATGGCTGTGGCATCGCTCAATGCGGCGCCTGCACGGTGCATGTCGATGGCGAGGCGGTGCGCTCCTGCTCCATCCCGCTCGGTGGTGTGACCGAGAACCAGAAGATCGTGACGATCGAGGGTCTCTCGCCCGACAGTTCCCACCCCATCCAGAAGGCCTGGCTGCAACTCGAAGTGCCGCAATGCGGCTATTGCCAATCCGGCATGATCATGGCCGCCGCGGCGCTTCTGGCGAAGAAGCCCAAGCCGACTGATGCCGATATCGATGAGGCGATGACCAATATCTGCCGCTGCGGCACCTATAATCGCGTCCGGGCGGGCATCAAGCTCGCGGCCGGCATTTGAGGAGAACGGACATGAACGCGCCTTTCTCGCTCTCCCGCCGATCCGTCCTCAAGGGTGCCGCCGCTTCGGCCGGGGCCTTCACGCTCGGTTTCGCCGTGCCGTTCTCGGCGGCGGAAGCACAAGCCGGCACGCCGGAAATCAATGCCTGGGTGGTGATCCACCCGGATGATCGGATCATCGTGCGCATCGCCCGCTCCGAGATGGGGCAGGGCACGCTGACGGGCCTCGCGCAGCTCGTGGCGGAGGAACTCGAGGCGGATTGGTCGAAGGTCGGCTGGGAATATCCCACGCCGGGCGAGAACCTGAAGCGCAACCGCGTCTGGCGGAATTTCTCCACCGGCGGGTCGCGCGGCATCCGCGAGAGCCATCAATATGTCCGCGAGGGCGGCGCGGCGGCGCGAATCATGCTGGTGCAGGCCGCAGCCAATGCCTGGAGCGTTCCGGCCTCCGAATGCCGGGCCGCGAAGAGCGTGATCACGCATATCCCCACGGGCCGCGCGGTGACTTATGGCGCGGTGGCTGCAGCGGCCGCTAAGCTCGAGCCGCCGAAAGAAGTCACGCTCAAGGACCCCAAGACCTGGACCACCATCGGCCAATCCGTGAATCGGCTCGACACGGTCGACAAGCTCAACGGCAAACAGGTCTATGGCGCGGATATCCGGCTGCCGGGCATGCTCAATGCCGCGATCCGGGCCTGCCCGGTTTTCGGCGGCAAGATCGCGCGCTTCGATGCTGCGAAGATCATGACCATGCCGGGCGTGAAGAAGGTCGTGCAGGTCAATCCGCACACGGTCGCGGTGGTCGCCGAGACCTGGTGGCAGGCAAAGACCGCGCTCGATGCCCTGCCCATCGTCTGGGATAACGGCCCCAATGCCAATGCCTCCTCCGAGACCATCGCGGCGATGCTGCATGACGGCCTTGAGGCCGGGCAGGCCTTCGAGGGCAACAGGGCGGGCGATGCCAGGGCCGCGATTGCGGGCGCCGCGAAGAAGATCGAGGCCACCTATTCCTACCCGTTCCAGAACCATGCCTGCATGGAACCCATGAACGCGACCGCGCTCTGGACCCCTGAGAAATGCGAGGTCTGGTGCCCGACGCAGAACGGCGAATCCGCGCTCGCCGCAGCCATCGAGGCCTCCGGCCTGCCGACGGCGAAATGCGACGTGCACAAGGTGCATCTCGGCGGCGGCTTCGGCCGGCGCGGCCGCTCGGATTTTGTCACGCAGGCGGTGCTCATCGCCAAGGAGATGCCCGGTATTCCCGTGAAGCTCCTCTGGAGCCGCGAGGAGGACATGCTTCAGGGCACCTACCACCCGATCACCATGGCGCGGATGGTGGGCGGGCTCGACAAGGACGGCAACCTCGTTGGCCTCCACATGCGCATTTCCGGCCAGTCGATCCTCGCGGGCGTGAACCCGCAGGGCCTGCAGAATGGCCGCGACCCGGTGGTGTTCCAGGGCCTCAATCCGGGAGGGGCGGAAGGGCCGTTCGGCTACGGCATCCCGAACCTGTTGATCGACCATGCCATGCGCAACCCGCATGTGCCGCCGGGCTTCTGGCGCGGGGTGAACCTCAACCAGAACGCCATCTATGTCGAATGCTTCATGGATGAGCTCGCGCATGCGGCGGGTGTCGATCCGCTGGAATTCCGCCGCAGGCTCATGAAGAATTCGCCGAAGCATCTCGCGGTGCTGGAGGCCGTGGCGAAAGGCATCGACTGGGGCACGCCTTCCCGGCCGGGCACGGCGAAGGGCCTCGCGCAGATCATGGGCTTCGGCTCCTATGTCGCGGCGGCGGCCGAGGTTTCCGTTTCAAATGCCGGCGAGATCAAGGTCCATCGCATCGTTGCGGCCACCAATCCCGGTCATGTGGTGAACCCGGACCAGGTGGCGGCACAGGTCGAGGGCTCGTTCGTCTATGGCCTCTCGGCGGCGTTCCATCAGGAATGCACGGTGAAGGGCGGGCGGATCGTCGAGGAGAATTTCGACACCTATCCCGCCTTGCGCATGGCCGAGATGCCGAAGGTCGAGAGCATTCTCGTGCCCTCCGGCGATTTCTGGGGCGGGGTGGGCGAACCGACCATCGCGGTCGCGGCGCCGGCCGTGATGAACGCGATTTTCGCCGCCACGGGCAAGCGCGTGCGCTCGCTGCCCTTGAAGAACGCGGATCTGCGCCGCGCATGAGGCGTGTGGCGCTGGCGATCGGCCTTGCGGCCCTGCTCGCGGGGCCGACAGCCATCGGCGCACCCATGGAAAAGGGGGTGGTGCCGGAAGCCGCACCGCTCGCCACCTCCCGCCCGCCCGATCCGGCGAACGGGCGGCGGATCGTGGTGGACCGGCGGCGCGGGCTCTGCCTGCTGTGCCATGCCGGGCCGTTCCCCGAGGAGCGGTTCCACGGCGATCTCGCGCCCTCGCTCGCCGGCACGGGATCGCGCTGGACCGAAGGGCAGATCCGCGCGCGCCTCATCGACAGCACGGCGATCAACCCGGACACCATCATGCCGCCCTATTTCAAAAGCGAGGGTGGCAACCGGATCGGGCGAGCCTTCGCCGGCAAGCCGATCCTCACCGCGGAGGAGATCGAGGATGTCACGGCCTTTCTCACGACACTCCGGGAGTGAACTCGACCGGCGCGGCGAGATCGCGGCGGGAGCGGGCTGGCTTTGCAATTTGATGATGGAACAAAACATTTCGGTCCCTCAAACACAAAAAACTGAGCGGCACGGCGCTAGCCGCCGGTCGAACCCTCAAACACGCTCTGCCAATTGCAAACCGCTCCCCAGCGGGAGAAAATCACCACACTCAAAATCGCTATTCCGCGGAGCCACTTGCCGTGACGGACAAAGAACCGGGCGCTAATCGTTTGGACCAACTGGTCGACCAGTTCGACGCCCTCTGGCAGCGGGGGCGCGGACCGAAGTGGACCGAGTGGCTCCGGCAGGTTGGCTCCCCAGACCAAACCAAACTGGCCCGGCTGCTGGTGCCGATCGAGCTGGAGTATCGCCGCCAGCGGGGCGAGACGATCGAGCCCGAGAGGGATTACCCCGAGGCGAGCCCTGAGCAGCTGGCTCTGGTTCGCGAGCTGCTCACGCCCTCGCTGCACGAAGACGCGACGCTGGCGCCCAA